>CABVCF010000040.1 GCA_902496775.1 uncultured Collinsella sp. | reverse complement strand
GACACGACACGCCCCACCAATAAAATGCCGCTCGCCGGGGCGTCGCAGAACGATTCCCCGGCGAGCGGCCGATTAATATTGTCTATCTCAAAACGTCGTTACTTTTTGTCGAAACGACCATAGAGCGCAAACGAGAGCGCCGCAGAGATAACCCAAGTCAAAGCGATGCAGACGACAATCATGATCAGGTTCATGGGATTGCCGCTTGGATCGGCATAAACGGGCAACGAGGTAATGCCGGGCATAACAAAGCCGAAGCACTTTGCGCCGAGAACAACGGTAAGCGCACCGCCAATGCCATCCGCGATCATCGCAGCGATAAGCGGAGTCCTGTTAGGAACCTGAACGGTAAACAAGGCGGGCTCGGAAATTCCCATAAATGCTGAGAAGGCGCACGTCATTGCAGCGGACTTGAGCTTTTCGTCGGTCATGCGCAGGGCTGCACCAAAAGACGCACCGCTTTCGGCGAGGTTATGGCAGAAAGAGATCGGGAGCAGATAGTCATACCCAAGCGTTGCGATATTGGAAATCTGGATAGGGCTCGTTGACTGATGCATGCCGAAGAGCACGATAAGCGGCATAAAGAAGCCCAGCAGAAAACCGGCAACGAGGCCTAACGTCGAGAATAGCCAAACGATACCGTTGGCAAGACCAAGACCGCACCAGGCACCAATCGGAGCGAGCACAAACAGGTTGACGGGAATCACGATAGCAAGGGAGAGCGCCGGAACGACAACGAGCTTAAAAAGATCTGGCACGACTTTGTCGATTGCGCGATATACAAAAGACAAGCCAATGACGCCAAAGATAACCGGGAACACGGAATCGGCGTAGCTAAAAATCGGCACCGCAAAACCGAACAGCGCAAGGGGCGTCTCGCCGGTACCGACAGCGTTGACAATGGTCGGGTACATCAGCGATCCGGCAACACAAAGCGCAAGCGAACGGTTGACCCGGAACTTATCAGCTGTAGACATTGCCAGCAAAAACGGCAAGAAGTAGAACGGGATATCCGAAATCATATTGAATATCGCAAAGTCGCCGGCACCCGTGTCGATTCCAAAAGCCGCGATAGCAGCCAGGATGCCCTTTACGATGCCTCCCGCCACCAGTGCGGGAATGATAGCGGAGAAGATGCCGGTGATGATATCGAATACGCGAGCCGAACCTTTTTGGAGCTCAGGCTGCTCGGCGTCGGCGGAGACCTCGCCACCCATCCTGTCACCTAGCATGGGCTCCAATTCGTCATATACCGACCCCACGCTGGCGCCGATGATAACTTGCCACTGCCCGTCTTTAACCTGCGCGCCCAAGGCGCCGTCAAGCGTCTTAAGGGCCTCCAGGTCTGCCTTGCTATCGTCCTTCAGGTTGAATCTGAGCCTTGTAATGCAGTGCGTTGCCACAACAACGTTATCGGCGCCGCCCACGAGCTCGAGGACACGAGCGGCCAGTTCCTTCTTGTCTGCCACGACAATCACTCCTACCCAAGATCCTCGCCATTAGTGGCGATACATTTCTGATACCAATAGAAAGAGTCTTTACGCGAGCGCTCCGCAGTGCCGTTGCCGCAATTATCCAAATCGACATAGATAAGCCCGTAGCGCTTGTCCATCGTAAGAGGACCGCAGGCAACAAGGTCAATGAATCCCCAGATCATATATCCGCGCACGTCAACGCCATCGATCACTGCTTCCTTAAGGCACTTTATGTGCTGGCGCAAATAATCGATTCGATACTCGTCGTGGATGCTGCCATCCTCCTCGACTACATCAGATGTACCGAGGCCGTTCTCGGCGATATACAGGGGCAGCCCATAGCGGTCATACATCTGGTTAAGGGTAACCCTCAGGCCAATGGGATCGAGCTGCCAGCCCCACTCACTCGTCTCGAGATAAGGGTTCTTGTTTGCCATGACCAGATTACCCGCAGTCTTCTCCCATCCCTGATCGCAGGTGGATACCTGGGAAAAGTAGTACGAAAAGGCCAGGAAGTCGACCGTGTTGCGAGCGATGAGCTCTTCATCGCCCGATTCCATTTGAATCTCGATATCGCACGCATCGAAATAGCGATTCATATAAGCGGGGTATTTTCCACGAGCCATCACATCCGTATAGAACCAGTTGGAATACTGGTCGTCGTGAATAGCCTGCATGTTATCTTCGGGACGGCAGGTGGCGGGATACGTACAGAATCGAGCGATCATGCCGCCAACGGGAGTATCGGGCGAAAGACGATGGACAATCTCGACGGCACGCGCATTGGCAACGAACTCGTGGTGCAGGCACTGGAAGATGGCTCGATCGAAGTTCTCCCCCTCTTCGTCTTTGACCAGACAGACCCCGTCCCAAGGCGAAAAACGCGCTGCATTGAACTCGTTAAAAGGCAGCCAGAAATCGACCAGATCGCCCAATTCCGTAACGATTGTCTCGACATAGCGGGCGAAGAAATCAATCGTCTTGCGATTCTTCCATCCCCCATATGTGGTGACAAGATTTACCGGGATGTCATAGTGGAGCATGGTGACGAAGGTTTTAATGCCGTGCTTTTTGCACTCACCCAGCATGCTTCGATACCACTCGATGCCTTCGCGGTTAGGCTCAAGATCATCTCCGTTAGGATAGATTCGGCTCCAGCAAATAGAGGTGCGGAACAGCTTGAGGCCCATCTCCGCAAAAAGCGCGATGTCCTCACGGTAGTGATGATAGAAGTCGTTACCGCGCCTAAACGGGTAGAACTCAACACCATCATCTGCGAGAGCGTTCATTAGTTCGTCATGGCAGAAGGGGTTGTTTTGATGCTTGTCCTCAATCTGGTCATGAGTCCAGGTACCATCCAGCCATCGACAATCCTGCGTCGACTTTCCCTTTCCGCCCTCATTCCAGGCACCATCGGCCTGCGAGCACGATATGGCTCCGCCCCATAAAAAGTCGGAGTCAAACCCATGTTTTAACTTACTCATTTGCCCTCCTTGATCGGATGCTCCAGCGGATAACCCAATACTAGGAAGAACAAGATGCATAAGATATCGCATAGAAAGCGTGGGTTTATAACATTTTTTTAGCTATAATACCGTTTAAGGCATCGATTCTACCGTTCACCCCTGGAGCACCCCATGGATTCGAATCTCAAACAGCTGCTCTATACGCATACCGAGACCGAAGAGTGGCATCGCACGCATCCGGGAGAGCTCAGCCCACGATATAACAGGGTGGAAACCACAACCATTAACGGCGAAGAAGTCTATCTGTTTGATTGGAAAGAAACCCTCGACGAAAACCCCGTGGGCCTTATCAAGGAGTCGCGCTTTACCGATATTCCTCCTCATATCAATCGGGATATGGAGCTTAACTACGTGTACGACGGCGTCTGCACGTTTATCGTCAACGGACGGCGACTACTCCTTAAAAAGGGCGACGTGCTCATTTGCAACACCGGCGTAGTCAGAAGCGTTCCATACGTTAAGGGCGAGCATGATATCGTCATTTCGATCGTCTTCAAAAAAGAAATGTTCGATTCGTTGTTCCTGAGCCAGCTACCCGGCGCGTCACCATTAACGAATCTTCTATTTGATTTTGTGTCCAAAAACCGCGAGGCCCGAAAATATCTCATTCTTCCAGAGGAATACGCCCGACATGCGCGACGCCTCATCGAGATGCTCTTTATCGAATATCACTTTAAAGATGCCTATTCCAATGAACTCATGAGGCACCTCGCCGTCAGCCTATTCCTTGTTCTCATTCGAGGACTGTACCGACGCTCCGCAACTGATAACCAGGCGATCATGTCGGACGAACGCATCGTGTCGATTCTGAATCATATTGAGCGAAGCTACGGCGACTGCACACTCGAAAGCATTGCGAGCGATACGGGTTATAGCACCAGCTATCTCAGCAGCTTGATCAAGCAAAAAACCGGCAAAACGTTTTCGCAAATCAAGCTCAACCAGCAGCTCACAGAGGCTGCATATCTTCTCAATAACACCGAGCGCAGCGTGCAGTATGTAGCCCGAAAAGTCGGCATCTCCAACATGTCATTCTTTTACTCAAAATTTAAAGAAGCATTCGGCGAAACGCCAGGTGCGTTCAGGACGCATCGGTCTAATTAAAGGCGTTATTACTCAGACCGATCAGCTTCGCGCGACACGGGAATGCGCAATCGAAGCAGCGAGCGCATCGCCTCTACCAGCACAAAGCCGGCGATGCCAACCGTGACCACAACGTCGAGCGGTGTGCTCACAAACCACAGCAGCCCCATGAGATACGACCCGGCATTAAACGCAAAGTGCAACAGGATTGTGTAGCGGAGCTTTCCGGTCGTCACGAGCACCCAACCAAAAATGAGGGCGGCAACGCCCGCATAGCAGCCCTGCACCCAGTTCATATGCATAAAGCCAAAGATGGCCGCCTGCAGCACGATTGCCGCGGCGATACCCCACGTGCTTGGGGCCGCCCAGGGCACCATGGCGCCGTCTTGCGCGTTCGCGCGGCGCCGGCGCTTCCAGAGCGGACGGCACTGTGGATTAAACGCACGCAGCGAAAACTCAAAGATGATGCCGCGCACCAGGAGCTCTTCGCAAAACGGAGCGCCGAGCACTGTGGTCAAGACAGCAAGAAGGCTGGTATCGCCCATGCCCGTCTCCTCGACGAGCTCGCTATAGTCTGCCGCGGCCTCGGGCAGCAGCGACAGTACGCCATCGCATAGGTAGCTAATGACCACCTGCATGGATAGGCCGATCACAACAATGCAGACAATGCGCTTCCATGCCGCGCCTGCTCCCCCGCCGAGTGGGCGTTCGCCTTGCCGGCGCGCCATGAAGGAGCGGGGCCACAGATAGCGCCACCACAGCAGCGCCATCAAAAACGACGCCGTCTGAGCGGCAGCCTGGAACCATTGGATATCGAGATTGTCGATCGGATAGCCCGTCAGCACCGACACGTCATCGAGAACTGAAAACAGAACCACGCTCAGGGCTATATCGGCAGCGACAACGCCAAAACAGGCAAGCGCCCACGCCATCGCATTGAGCATGCCAACCTCCTCAAAACCCGGCATTTAGGGACGTTCCTTAACTGCCGGCAGAAAAGGAACGTCCCCAGGTGACGGCAGTTTGGGACAGTCATTGTTGATGAGAATCGGGCGCAGCGCCAAAGGCCCCGTTGGGCGAGATGTCAAACGGAAAGGTGCCGCAGCGATTGAACGCAGCGATAAACATGCGGATGGCGTTGGACGGCGTGGTGCCCACGAGCTGGGTTGCCGCCGCGAAGGCTGCCTTCTCCTCGGGCAAGACCTTCGCGACTACGGGGGTCATGTGTTCTGCCATGGCGCTTCCTTTTTGAGACGACGGTGGTGCGGATAGATGCGGGCCACGCGGCTGGGCAACGGGCTGTGAAGGCAACCCGATTGGCCCGCATCCGGAGTTTGTTTCTGTAGCGTTGGTATTACTTGGTATTGCTAAGTATTACCCCGCAGATAGAATACCACACCAGACCCCATGGGGACGGAGGAAAACGAATCATTTTGTTGCTGAGTTAGTTTTTAGAGCGTGATGATGTCCGAGATATCGAGGGCCTGAGCGTCGGCGGCGTCGTGCGTGGCAAGCAAGAGCGTGCGGCCGTCGAGCAGGTCGAGCACGACCTTGGTCGTCGCATCGCGCGCGGCGGCATCCAGGCCGGTAAAGGGCTCGTCAAGAATCACCGCGCCGCCCGGGCACAGCAGGGCTCGAGCAATCTCGACGCGACGGCGCTGCCCGCCCGAAAGCTCGGCCACGCGAGCATCCACATCGACTCCCGGCACCAGCAGGCGCAGCAATGCCGCGGCGCTCGAAGCATCCACACGCGCATCGGCGCACACCAGCACGTTATCCAGCGCCGAGGCGGACTCGGCCAAGCGTGCATCCTGAAACACCATCGAGCACGGCGAGCACTCCCCCGCTGCCAACGAAAGCAGCGTCGACTTGCCCATGCCCGAAGCACCCATCACACAGATGCGCCCACCCGCGGGCACATTGAGCACCAGACCGTACAGCGCCGGCGCCCAGGGCGCGCGATCGCCCACGGCAAGCGCAAGCTCCGCTGCAGCGCCATCGCCAGCAGAGCCGCCCACACAACCGCGAGCGCCGCGCCCATGCGCCCGCACGGCCGCGCGCCACGCCACGGGTCCCGAAACCCGCAGCAGCCACACCAGCACGCGCTCGCACGCCCACGAGGCGGCAACGACCAGCACGGTCCACGCCAGCAGGTCAGCCGTCTCGATAAGCAGCTTCGCCTGATAGATGCGCTCGCCTACGGTGCCCACCGCCATGCCGATCAGCTCCGCCGCCACGCCGGCCTTCCAGCTCATGCCGATCACGGCACGGGCGCACGAAAGCGCAAACGGCAGCACCTCGCGCCAGGTGTGGGCGCAAAACAGGCGCCAGCCCCGCACGCCATGTAGGCGGAACATCTGCTCCAGCGGTTTATTCACCTGTGCCAAGCCCTCGGCCAGCGAAAAATACACGCCCGGCAGCGTCATCAAAAAGACTGCCGCGATGCTCACACGCGCCGATCCCAGCCAAATAAGCAGCAGGACCACCACGCAGGCGACCGGCGTCGCCTTTACAAACGACAGCGCCGGAGCAGCCAGGTGCGCAAACGCCCGCGAACGTGACGAAATGCCGGCAAGCACGCCACCACACACCGCGGCAAGCGCCAGCCCGCCCAGTATCCGCGCGCCCGAGCCCGCCAAAATCGCCCAGGTACCGCCATCGCACACCAGGCGCAGCAGCGCCAAGGCAACAGCACCCGGCCCCGGCAAGATCAGCGGCTGCGCCACCAGCGCCGCCACCAGCATCCACGCGGCAAGCCAAAAGGCGGCGACGGCACCTGCTGCCGCCACCGCCTTCATACGCTCTGTCATGTGTCGAGCAAACGCACGCACGGGCTACTCCATGTAGTAGAAATCGTCAGCCGGAAGTTTACCACCCACGGCGCTCGCGTCCGCGTCGGACAGCACCTGCAGATACCCGCTAAGCGCCGCCTTCATATCCTTGCCCGTCTGGCAGACAAGCATGCACCCGGGAATCGCCTTCTCGGCGATCTTGGCGTTGTCCACGATGCCGGCATCGACCACGGCCTGCGCCCAGTCTGTCGGCGCCGCATTGACAGCCTTAACGCTCGCCTCATGGCAGCGCAAGAATTCCGCCACGGCCTCGGGATGCTCCTCGGCAAACGCGCGGCGCACCACGGTCACGCCCGTCAGCAGGCGCGAACCCGTGTCACCCGCCAGCTCATCCCATACATCGGTCAGACTTACCGGCGCCGACAGCTTGCCTTCGCTCTTGGCGATGGCAGCGGTTTTAAAGGGCTCGGGCAGCACGCCCACGGCAGGCGGATCGGCAAGCAGGGCCGACAGCACCTCAGTGGGCTCGCTCTTAAACTCAAGAGCCACCTGGCCTGTCAGGCCCGCGCGCTCCAGCAGGTAGTTCATGACGTACTCCGGCGTGGTGCCCTTGCCCGTCATGTAGACGGTGCGACCCGCCAGGTCACCAAACGAGGCCACGCTCGCGTCGCCCGTCACCACGCTCAGCACGCCCAGTGTGTTGATATCGATGACCTGCACCGCGCCCTCGGTCTTGTTGTAGAGCACGCTCGCCACGTTGGCGGGCACCAGGGCAATGTCGATATCGCCCTGAATCACCTTGGGCACGATCTCGTCAGCGGCAGTGCTAATCGCAAAGTCGAACTCGTTGTCCGCGGCACCGTCGGCCGCCTGGTCCATAAACCGCACCAGCCCAATCGACGTCGGGCCCTTGAGCGAGGCGACGTGCACCTCAACCGGCTCCGCGGCGGCACCGTCAGCGGCAGACCCGGCAGCCGAGCCCGCGGCGGACCCGGCACCGGCAGCCCCGCCGCCACAGCCCGCGAACGCAAGCGACAGCGCGCCCGCGGCAAGCGCCGAGGCAAATCCCCGGCGCGTCATCTCAACATCAAACGCACGCATGGCTAGCACGCCCCCTCGTTGGGCATCGACCAGGCGTGATGGTCGGTATGCAGCAATTCCTCGGCCAGCGGCGAGAGTGGCGCACCCAAGAACTCGCGATAGCATGCCTGGACATCGGGATTCTCGTGCGAGAAGCGAATGCCCGCCTTCGCATCGAGGCCCCACAACACCTGGCCACGCTCGGCCGCCAGCTCGCAACCGTCGTGGATGGGCTGACCGCCGCCACCGACGCAGCCGCCCGGGCACGCCATGACCTCGACAAAGTCATAGTTCACGCGGCCGTCGCGAATCGCGTCGAGCAGGCGGGCGGCGTTGCCCAGCCCGTGCGCCACGGCGACGCGTACCTTGGTGCCATCGATATCGGCAACGGCTTCCTTCCAGCCATCCAGGCCACGCGCGTCGGTAAAGAAGTCCGCATCGGGGTTCTTGTCCGTCACCAGGTAATAGGCCGAGCGCACGGCGGCCTCCATCACGCCGCCCGTGGCGCCAAAGATCACGCCCGCGCCCGTGCCAAAGCCCAGCGGCGTATCGAGCGGCTCCTCGACCAGCGTGTCCACGCTCACGTGACTCGCGCGGATCATGCGCACCATCTCGCGCACCGTCAGCGCAACGTCTACGTCGGGCGCGCCGCCCTCGCCCACCATGCTCGGCAGCGCACACTCGGCCTTCTTGGCCGTGCACGGCATCACGGACACCACAAACAGGCGCTCGGGCTCCACGCCCAGCACCTTGGCGTAGTAGGTCTTGGCAATAGCGCCGAACATCTGCTGCGGCGACTTGGACGTGGACAGGCTGTCGACAAACTCCGGATAGCGCGCCTTCACAAAGCGCACCCAGCCCGGGCAGCAGCTCGTAAACATGGGCCAGCCGCGGCCGTCACCCTTGCCCTTGACGGCGGCGCCCAGGCGCTCGAGCAGCTCGGAGCCCTCCTCCATAATGGTGAGGTCGGCCGAGAAATCGGTATCGAACACGTACTCAAAGCCCACGCGGCGCAGTGCGCAGGCCAGACGCTCGACGGTTGCCTCCTCGCGAGATATGCCGAGCTCCTCGCCCCAGGCGCTGCGCACGGCAGGCGCGATCTGCACCAGCACGATCTTGTCGGGATTAGCAAGCGCGTCAAACACGGTCTCGGTATCGTCGCGCTCGCGCAGCGCGCCCGTCGGGCAATGCGTGATGCACTGGCCGCACGCGACGCAATCGGTCTTGCCGATCGGTGCGCGCCCGCGGGTACCCACAGCGGTATGCGTGGCGCGGTTGGTCAGGTCCCAAATCCCTAGGCCCTGCACGCTCTCGCACACCTTGATGCAGCGCATGCATTTAATGCACTTGTCGTTTTCGCGGATGATGGGGAAATCGAAATCCCAACCCTCGCCCGCCAAATGCCTTTGATACGGCAGATAGAAAATGCCCAGGTCGTTGGCGATGGTCTGCAGGTTGCAGTTGCCGCTGCGCACGCAGCTCGTGCACTGCGAATCGTGCTGGGACAGCAGCAGCTGCACGTTGGTGCGACGGGCCTCGCGGGCCTTGGGGCTGTTGGTGTGGACCACCATGCCGTCGAGCACGTAGTTGTTGCAGGCGGCAACCAGCTGGTCGCAGCCCGCAACCTCGACCACGCACACGCGGCAGCCACCGATCTCGTTCAGATCGCGCAGATAGCACAGGGTGGGAATCTGGATGCCGACGGACTTGGCCGCATCCAGGATCGTGGTATGCTCGGGAACCACGACCTCGCAATTATCGATAGTGAGCTTGACCATGTTGTGCGCTCCGTTTTCGCTGTTGTCGCCGACGGTGGTTTTGTTGAGCTCTACCATTCCAGGTTCCTCCCTCCGCGGAACGCGCCAAAGCCAAAGTGGTCGCAGCGCAGGCAGCGGCTCGCCTCCTGGCGCGCCTCCTGCTCGGTGAGACCCTGCTCGACCAGATTCCAATCGTGAATGCGCTCTCCAGCCTCGCGCTCGCCCAGCTCGCAGCGGCCGCACTCGTGCTTGCCCTTAAACTGCACGGTCGGCAGCTCCACGTCGAGCTTGATCTTGTGGTCAAAGCCCAGGTAGCGGTCGATGTTTGCCGAAGCCACGCGGCCGGCGTTGATGGCACGGATGACGGTGGCGGGACCGGTCTGGCAGTCGCCGCCGCTAAAGAGGCCATCGAAGTTGGGCACGGCGCCGTCCGAATCGGTAACGACGCGACCCCACTTACAGGCGATGCCCATGTCCTCAAACGGCTTGGAATCGATGTCCTGGCCAATGGCCACAAACACGCGCTCGCAGGGAATGACGCGCTCGGGCGTGGCTGCGGCACGCGGAGCCGGACGCCCACGGCGAGGCTCGCCGATAATCTGCGGTTGCACGCGCAGGCCGCTCACGCGACCATCTTCGCCCGTCTCGATGGCGAGCGGCGCCGTGAGCTCCAGAACCTCGCAACCCTCGGCCTGGGCGCCGGCGATTTCGGCGTCCTGAGCCGTCATATCGCAGATGCGACGGCGGTAGACGATGCTTACCTTTTCGGCGCCGCAGCGCACGGCGGAGCGCGCCACGTCCATGGCCACGTTGCCGCCGCCGATGACGCACACGCGCTGGCCGCTCAGGTCGGGCAGTTCGTCGTCACCGATGGCACGCAGCATCTTGACGGCCGACTCCACGCCGGGCGCCTCTTCGCCCGGAAGGCCGAGCTTCTTATCGCTGTGGGCACCGATGGCCAGGTAGACGGCATCGAACTCGTCGCGCAGGCGGGCAAGCTCCTCGCCGTTGACGGAGTGATCGAGCTCAACGTCGATGCCGGCGCTCAAGATCCAGTCGATCTCGGCCTGCAGGCGCTCGCGCGGCAGACGATAGCTGGGGATGCCGTAGCGCAGCATGCCGCCCAGGTGGTGGCGCTGCTCAAAAATGGTCACCTTGTGGCCCATCACGGCCAGGTAGTAGGCACAGGAAAGGCCAGCCGGGCCGCCGCCGATCACGGAGACGCGCTTACCGGTGTTGTCCACTACATGCGGCTTGTGGTCGTTGAGGTCACTGTGCTCAACGGCAAAACGCTTGAGGGCGAGGATGTTCATGGGGTCGTCGACCATGCCACGGCGGCAATGCATCTCGCAGGGATGCTCGCACACCAGGCCGCAAACGAGCGGCAGCGGGTTATTCTTGCGGATGACCTTGACGGCATCGGCATAGCGGCCGGCCTCGACCAGCGAAATGTAACCGGGAATGTCGACGTGCGCCGGACAGCCCGAGACACACGGAACGCGGGCCTCACGATCAAAGCCGCAGGAGTGCTCGCGAATGTGATGCTCAAAATCGTCGCGGAAGCCGCGAATGGCCGTGAGTGCCATGGCGCCGGCCTCGTAGCCGATGGCGCAGTCGCTCGAAAGGTAGATGGTGCGGGCCGTGCGCTCAATCAGGTTGAGCGTAGACTCATCGGCACGCCCTTCGAGCACATCGGCAAGCAGGTCGCTCAGCGCGCTCAGGCCCACACGGCAGGGCGTACACTTGCCGCAGCTCTGGGTGGAGCACAGGTTGACGAGCGCTGCCGTAAACTCAACGGGACACGGGGCGAGCGAACTCACCGCCAGACGGCGTCCGAGCGCATCGTGCAGGTCGTCCATGACGGCCTGAGCGTGGCTGCGTTCCATTACATGCAGTCGAGCCATAAGATCCCCTCTCATGCGGCAGCCCGGAGGCGAGGCCGGGCGAAATTGCTACACGCACAACACTGACCTAAAAAGTTGTTAGGTCTCCACACGGTTCGGCAGGCGGTATAAAATGTCACCCTCAGCGGTGAAATAGAACATTACCGCAGATAAATGCCATATTTGATAAAACGCGTTACCAAATGACAATGCCCCGCCCACGCAATCACGTGGACGGGGCATTGCTCATGGTATGCGGCCAGCAACCCTGTTGCTTTTACTTAAGCTCGGGCCAGTAACCCTTGTTGGCCTCGATCATGTCGTCGAGGACCTCCTTGGCGACCTTCATCGACGGCACGGTCTTGTTCAGCGTAAAGGCCTTGAGTGCCTTCTCGTACGAGCCCTCGATCGTGGCCTCGACCACGAGCTTCTCGGAGTTCAGCTGCTGCATCATAAGACCCTGCTGGAACAGCGGAATGTTGTCGCGGCTGATGACCTCGGGGCCGTTCTTGCCAATGTAGGCAGGCAGCTCGACCATGGCGTCGTAGGGCATGTTGGGGATGGCGCCCTTGTTCTCGCAAATGACCAGGAAGCGCTGCTTGGTATCGTTCTTCAGAGCGATGGCCAGATCGGCAATCCAGTCGCCGTGGCTGCCCGCATAGAACGTGCTCTCGTCGATCTCGCCCGTCTTCTCGTAGTGGTCGATGCCGTCGAAGAGGTTCTTCTCGCGCGTCTCCTCAACCTCGTTAGCACGGGTGCGCTCGGGGTTGGAATGCTCGACGAACTCCTTCTGCTGCAGATAGTAGTTCAGATACGTGTTGGGCAGGTACTCCGGGAAGCACTCCATGATCTCGTACTCGCCCTTCCAGACGTAATACCAGCTGCCCTTGGTGTGACGATTCTGCTCGGGGTGCTCGTCGGTGGCCTCCTCGGGCTTCTTTGCCATGAGCGAGCCCATGCCCTTGAGGTAGGAATCGGGCAGCAGAATCTCATGCTCCTTGATGTACTCGCGCAGCTGCGGGAGCACCTCCTCGCCCTTGTGGCGGATCGAGGTGAACCAACCAAAGTGGTTGAGGCCAAAGTAATCGTACTCGACATCCTTCTTGTCGATATCGAGCGCGGCGCAAACCACGTCGATGATCGCGATCGGCATGTCGCAGATGTTGATGATGCGAGCGTTGGGACGCAGCACACGGCAGCCCTCAGAGACGATGGCGGCAGGGTTGGAGTAGTTGAGAATCCAGTAGTCCTTCTTGGCGTACTTCTCAACGTCATCGATCAGCTCGACCATGGGGAAGATGGTGCGCATGCCGTAGGCAAGGCCGCCGCAACCGCAAGTCTCCTGACCCACGCAGCCGTGACGCAGCGGGATCTTCTCGTCCTGCTCGCGCATGGCGTAGCCGCCCACGCGCATCTGGGCAAACACGAAGCTCGCGTCGGTAAAAGCCGTCTTTTTGTCGGTGGTCACCGTGAGCTTGATGTCCAGGCCGAGGTCCTCGTGCAAAATCCAGTCCACGAGCACGCCGATCTTGCGCTGGCGCTCCTCGTTGATGTCGTACAGGCGAATCTCGTCAACGTCGAGCTCGTCCTTGCGCAGGGCGATGGACTTGACGATGCCGGGGGTAAAGGTGGATCCGCCACCACACAGAGTAATGATCATTGTTTACTGCTCCTTCTCAATTGCGTTCTCGACCTTGTCGCGCATCTCGGCGACCTTCATGCCAAAGATGATCTGAATATTGTTGCCGTTGCGGTTGATGCCGCTGTTGGGCACGTGGTTGATGAGGTTCTCATCGATGAGGTCCGGGTTCTTAACGTTCACGCGGAGACGCGTAAAGCAGTTCTCGAGCTCCTCAATGTTGTCCTTGCCGCCAAGACCTGCGACCAGGTCGGCAATACCTGCATCGACGCCCTCTGCGGGAGCCGCGGCAACAGCGCCCTGCTTCACCGCGACAGACGCGGCGGCCTCGCCCTCGGCAACGGACTCAGCAAGCTCGGACTCTTCCTCGCGACCAGGCGTGTGGAGGTTGAGCTTCTTAATAAGGAAGGTGAAGAGGAAGAAGTACAGAGCGGCGTTAACTACTCCAAGCACCAGCATAACCGGCCAGTTGGTCTTATCGACACCAAGAACCAGGTTGGAGACCACGATGTTGATGATGCCGCCTGCAGTCGAAGCGGGCACGGAGAGGACCTTGAGCAGGACCAGGAAGATGCCGGAAAGAACCGAGTGAACGACAAAGAGCACGGGAGCGGCAAAGACAAAGAGGAAGTCCATGGGCTCGGTCACGCAGGAGAGCACAGCGGTGATGATCAGCGGGATGATAACGGCTTTGGTCTTATCCTTGTTCCCCTTGTAAGCGGTGACGATAAAGGCGAGACCGATACCGATGTAGGGCCACAGGTTGTTGAAGGTATAGCTGTTGAAGTAGGTGCTATCGGAGAAGGGCTGGCCCGTCATTGCCATCTCGGCAACACGGATGGGATAGGCGCCGGCGATAACCTGATCACCCAGCGTCAGGGTGCCGCCCACATCGGAGAACTGGAACGGGGTGTAGATGAGGTGGTGCAGACCGGTGGGAACGAGCAGCTTGTTGAGCATGCCGTAGATAAACAGACCGATGTTGCCCGACTCCTTAATGATGCCGGCAACGGAGGAGATGGCACCCTGAACCGGAGGCCAAACGATGCAGAAGCCAGCACCCATGATCCAGGAAATGATGATCATGATCAGGAACGGAAAGCGAACGCCCGAGAACATCGAAAGGGCAATGGGGAACTGCTTGTTCGAGTACTTGTTGAACACAGCACCGGTGATGCAACCGAGGATGATGCCGCCAAATACGCCGGTATCGAGTACTTGGATGCCCATAACGGTGGCCTGGCCGGTTCCGGTAAGGCCGAGCATGCCGCTCGCATCGGCAAGAGAGCCGGTGGCGTTGAGCACGATGTTGTTAGCCTGCAGGAACAGGAAGAACGACATCAGGGCGATCAGCGAAGCATGGCCCTTGTTCTTCTTTGCCATGGCGCCGGCGATGCCCACGCAGAACAGAATCGAGAGGTTGTTGATGATAAACATCAGCGACTGATAGACAACGGCGCCCACAAGCTGGAACGGACCGAAGCTCAGCACGGGGATCATGGCGCAGATGGTCTTGTTGGTCAGAATGATGCCCACGATGAGCAGGATGCCGGCAACCGAGAGATACATCATCGGCTGGACGATCGACTTCGCGAACACCTCCAACGGCGCTTTGAAATTGAACTTCTTTTTTGCGGTCATAGCGGTACTCCCCTTCCTTTTCCGCAAATTGAGACAGATGTGCCCCGGGCAAGACCGTAAGCCTTGCCTTATATCAATCGATGTGTGGGCACGTTAAGCCTAGAGACCAGGTTCTCCAAGCAGGTTAACAATGTGATACGCGAGATAACTCTTCTCGGCATTGGTAACGACAACGTTATAGGTAGACGACAAGTGGGCGGCTATGGCGTCCGCGCACGAGAATGCACACGGATACGCCGTTTCATCGATTCGGAACAGCGCGTCGCCATTGATTTGCCCGGCCGTAGGATCGAGCGCTCGCTGTGCGAAAAACTGCAGGTGGCGAACGAAACGTTCGTAAGGCAGCGAGGTGTCATCGAGGGTCGTAGCATAGCGCTTGGAAACAATCGCGAGCACGTCGCGAACAAGCTGGACCGAAACAATCAGGCGGTCAGAGCGCTGCGGCATGGTGGCGTTGACGATATGCAAGGTAATGAAACCCTGCTCTTCTTCGCTCATTTCAATGCCCAGATAGTCCTTGATGATCTGAAGGGCACGGCCCGCAAGCGCGTACTCCTTGCGATAGAACTGCTGGATCTCGAGCAGCAACGGGTTCTCGCAGGGAACGCCTTTGCGCTCACGCTCCAAAGCAAGGCTGATATGGTCTGCGAGAGCAATGAGGATCTTATCGTTGATGTCGGCATTGAGCTCTCGGCGAAGCATCTGAACAATTTCCTCGGAAATCACGAGGTTGACGGTGGGGATGGACTCCAAAAGATGTGCCAAGCGGTCAATCGTACGCGAGTCCTGAGAAGTTCCCTCCTGCAACGCGTAGGTCTTTTCGACTGACGCCTCGTCGATGGCATCGCCGGCATGACGGCCAAAGCAGAGGCCTCGACCGATGACGATGAGCTCGGAGCCATCGTCCGAAGTGACCATTGCGACGTTGTTGTTAAAAACTCGCTTGATAACCGCGGTACCCACCACAAGAATTTACTCGGAAAGCCAGACGACAGGCTCTTTAACAGCAACAGGGCCGGAAGCATGCTCACGAAGAGTCGAGTTCTCCGAACGCTCGCACACGATAACGAAGACCGTGGGATCAAAACCGGCAGCACGAACCGCGTCGAAATCGACCTCGACGAGGGGCTGGCCCGCGTCGACATGGTCACCCTGGGCAACAAGCGCATGGAAGCCCTTGCCCTCAAGTTTAACAGTGTCGATTCCGATGTGCAGCATCACCTGAGCAGAGCTGTCGTCGGACATGATGCCCAGCGCGTGCTCAGTCGGAAACAGCGCCGCGACGGTGCCGGAAACAGGAGCGCACACCGTTCCCTCTTGGGGAACCACGGCAACGCCATCGCCCACTGCACGGCTGCTAAAAGCGGGGTCATTGGTATTTTCTAGATGAACAAGCTCGCCGGAAACGGGAGCGAGGATTTCGAACTCGGAAGCCGCAGTCGTCTGCTTATCCGAGCCACCCATTAGGCGAGAAAAGAAACCCATGGTGACATGTCCCTTCATAAATATAGCCCAACCAAAATCAATCGAATGCGCCCATTGAGACGCTCGCGATCAAAGACTTTGGTTAGGCCCACGTCCGAGGGGACTCGGTAACCTTCCGCATTTCTTTTACGGGGGTTATTGTAGACAAGCCCAAAGCCGGAACAATCATTATGACCGGCGAACGGTATTTTTTCTCCGATAAACGGTATTTATGCGGTACTTAGGGACGTTCCTTTTCTGCCGGCACTCGAGGACACTCCTCACTCTGGTGCATTGGGGACAGGTTTGTTTGCACCAGGTCGGCGCAGATTAACCTGGCCCCATTGCACCAATTTCGTATGCGCTAGATAAAGAGCTCGCATTCCTTCCGCACGACGCAAACCTTGCTCAGCATCTGGGAAACAGCGGATAGCTTGTTGGGATCAAGCTTGCGAGCGCCTCGCGGACATACGGCAATGCAGCGCATGCAGGAGATGCACGCCTCGCCAGCTGCTCGTTTGGGGTCACCTTTGTCGATAGCACAAACGGGGCACGCCGCGGCGCATGCACCGCAGGAGACGCAATCTTCTGTTGCCTCGGGCGCCATGCGGTGACCCCCAGCTTGTTTATAAGGACGATTGCCGGGAATAGAGGGCTCGGATGTATCCTCAGCCAACAGCTTTTGCTGAATTTGCTGCGCAAACTCTGCGAGCTGCGCCGTATCCTGCGCATCCGGACGACCGGCAGCAAACTGTCGTGCAATGGAATGTTCTGCAATGGCTGCAACTGCCGCGATCACCCGGAATCCCGCATGCTTCGCAACGTCCTCCAGCTCTACGAGCGTGTCCTCAAACGCGCGGTTTCCGTATACGCAAACCAAAACAGCCCGAGCCCCGTTGCCGCGCACCATGCCCAACCGGTCAGCCACCACAGCCGGGATTCTACCGGCATACGCCGGCACAGAGATTACGGCCACGTCGTCCTCAGTCATCGAAACAGCGCTGAAATCTAGCCCGCTATCGGTCAGATCAACGGTAACGGTATCCCCATCCAGCGCTCCAGCCACAAGGCAAGACACCTTCCGCGTTCCACCCGTCGGACTAAACACAATTTCGAATACGTTCATCTAGACACCCTCCCCCTACGCCTGGCAACGCGTCAAGCCGCTTTCACATCCAGCCAGAGTATACGGCACGTGGGGTCCCCGTTTTGACGCACCAAGCACCCCAATGCACCCACCCTACGCTGTCTGCCTCTTCGTTTTGTATAAATTACGGTACAGATTGTATATATTTACGGGATACCGCTGTGTTCTCCTGAGGTACCCCATCCTGGCCCGTGCAAAAAACGGAGTATTCTGCAACGTAACCACGCCAGCACCGCCGCGGGTGGGCAAAACTGTAGGGCGCCGTATCATTCTAAGTCCCGACATGGCGAGAATGACGCGCCCCTGCTCCGGAAAACGGCGAAATCTGACTCAGAACGCTCGTCAGGGATATCCGAAGGCCACCGTTGGCGACGTCGAATCATATGCAGACAACTCGAACTGCAGAATACTCCAAAAAATGCACGGCGCACCCCATGGGACCCATTGCCGCATGGCAGGAAATAGGTCCTCGGCATCCTCTAGATGCATTCCCGAGGAAATCACATTTGAACTAGCGATCGGATACGACAAACAAAAAGGGCCCCGAGCGTAGTTGCTCGGGACCCTTGGTTCACCTCGCTCTAGCGGGCGATGCGTATGTTACTTGCGCTTGCCGCCGCCGTCACCGGGGCGACGGGAGCTGCCGCCGCGCTTGCCGCCACGGCTGTTGCCATAGCCGCCACGG
>CABVCF010000039.1 GCA_902496775.1 uncultured Collinsella sp. | reverse complement strand
AAACCCAAACACCCTCGCGCTCGGGTTTATTGCGTTGATATATAAGTTATCGGTGCTTGAGCTTCCGTTTCATTGCAAGGAAGAAGCGCCCTCAGATGAGGTTCTCGCCCAGGTTCTTGCCGCCGAGGACGTGCATGTGGAAGTGCATGACGGTCTGGCCGGCGTTGACGCCCTTGTTGGAGATGACGCGGAAACCGTCCTCCAAGCCCTTGACCTTGGCGACCTCCTGGATGGCGTGGGCCATGGCGCCCATGGTCTCGGCAGGTACGTTGTCGGCGATGTCACTGTAGTGCTTCTTGGGGATCACGAGCGTATGGACCGGCGCCTGGGGGTTGAGGTCGTCGAAGGCGATGACCTGATCGTCCTCATAGACAACGGTTGAGGGAATCTCGTGGTTGGCAATTTTGCAGAAGATGCAATCGCACATGGTTGGTTCCTTTCTCACAGACCAAGGCAATTATATTTGGTCGGGATGGTTAGAACGAGAGGTTGTCGTCCGTGTTGGCGGCTTCGCCGTCGGCGAGCACGTCGTTGCCGTCGACGTCCTTAAGAAGCACCGAGACCTTCTGCTCGGCATCGGACAGGCGGGTGCGCAGGCTCTTGAGGAGCTCGACGCCGCGGGTATAGCTCTCGAGCGACTCCTCGAGCTCCATATCGCCCGACTCCAAGCTGCGAATGATGAGCTCCAGCTCCTGCGAGGCCTGCTTGTACGTAAGCTGCTCGACCGGGGTCTTCTCTGCCATATCTGTTTCCTTTCCTAAAGGTTTATCGCTATGAAACGCGGCCTACTCGACCGTATCGACCGTTGCCGCAACGTTACCGTCTGCCATGCGCACGCGGATGGCGTCGCCCGGCTTAAAGGTCTTGGCGCTCGTAGCCACCCCATCATCGCTGTACGCGATGGAATAGCCGCGGGCAAGCACCTTGAGCGGCGACAGGGCATCGAGTGAGGCCGCCGCACGGCCCAAGTCGGACGCGGGTTTGCTGAGCATCGTGCGCCCCTGATGCTCCAGGCGGGAGCTTGCGAGCGTGAGCGCATGGCGCTTGCCATCGAGTCCTGAGGTGCTTGCGATCAAGCGCTCGGGCAGACGCTCGAAGTTGGAACGGAAGGCCCCAACCGAACGCGCTATGGCGCCGGACAGACGATCGGCAGTCAGGGCAAGCTCAGACTCGCGACGCTCGACCATAAAAGTTGGGTCGTTGAGGCACGGGCGGCACGCAGCCGCATCGAGCGCATCGCCCAAGCGAGCCGTATAGGTGTCCCAGGCACGACGACCGCGCTGGTTGAGCATCTCCAGGTCGACCTGGGCCGACCCAATCATCGATGCCATCGCGGCACCCAGACGCTGATGGCGCGCCTCGAGCACGTCGGCCAACTCCGTCATAGCCGGCGCCACCGATTCGGCCGCCGCCGTGGGCGTGGAGGCGCGGCGGTCGCTCACCATGTCGCAGATCGAGGTATCGGGCTCATGGCCAATGCCGGTCACCACTGGCACAGGACAAGCCGCCACCGCGCGGGCAAGCTCCTCGTCATTAAAGGTCATGAGGTCCTCAAAGGAGCCGCCGCCGCGCACCAGCAAAATACAGTCGGGCGCCGGCGTAATGGCAGCGGCGCGGCGCAGGCCCTCAATGAGCTCTGTCGGCGCACCCTCGCCTTGTACCTTGGCACCCACGCAGACGAGCTCGACGAGCGGGTTGCGTCGGCGCAGCGTACGCTTGACGTCGTCGATTACCGCACCGGAAAGCGAGGTGACGACCGCCACGCGCGAGCAGAACACTGGGATGCGGCGTTTGCGAGCTTCGTCCATCAGGCCCTCGCGGCGTAGCTTTTCGGCCAACTGAGCCACCTGCTGACGCAGCAAGCCCTCCCCCGTCAGCGAGAACGAGCGGGCGACGAAGCTCATGCGACCCGTAGGCTTGTAGAGATTGAAGCTGCCCTTAAAGCTTACCTGCATGCCGTCGCGCAAGTCGAAGGTGCGCTTAAGGTAGGCGCCCTTCCAGATGATGCAGTCGACGGCGGCCGAGTCGTCTTTAATCTGGAAGTAACAGTGGCCGCTTCGGGCGTTGGGACCACGGAAACCCGTGACCTCGCCCAAAACGCTCAGTTGCGGAATGGCATCGAGCGCACCGGCGGCGATTTCTACCGCCTGGCTCACGCTGAGCTCCTTGCGCTCCCGCTCGTCCGATCCGTCGAACTCGGCGGAAACGGTATTGCCGGTCAGATTCCAGCCTGCCACGCAGCCTCCTTTCGTCATCGTGCGCAAGGGCTTCGGCCCTGCGCAAATTTAAGTCCAACACATAGTACAGCGCCGCGGGGACACGAATCCCCGCGGCGCCCAGCGACCCAATTTGTTATCGGTTGGAGTTTCTGTTGTAGCGAGCCATAAGATAGAGCAGCTGAATAATCGAAGTGAGCGCTGCGGCAACATAAGTAAGCGCGGCTGCCGTCAGGACCTTCTTGGCACCGTTGACCTGCTTGGAGCTCATGCCCGACTGCTCAATATACGCCACGGCGCGTCGGCTGGCGTCAATCTCGACAGGCAGCGTAACCAGTTGGAACAGCACGCTAAAAGAGAAGAAGATCAATGCGAGGGTCGTGAGTCCCGCGATGTTCATAAACAGACCCATGAGTAGCACGATGGTCCAAGTGTTCTGGGTAAAGTTGACGACCGGCACGAGGGCGGTGCGTACCTTCATCATGGCATAGCCGCTTTGACGCTGGGCGGCATGGCCCGCCTCGTGGCAGGCGACGGCAACGCTTGCGACCGAACCGCCCGAACGGTTGGCATCCGACAGATACAGGTTGTTATCCTGCGGGTTGTAATGGTCGGTAAGCTCACCGGCGACACCCTTGATACCCACGGCATTGCAACCGTTGGCGTCAAGCATGCGGCGAGCAACCGTGGCGCCCGTGTCGCCGTCCGAGCGAACCTTGGACCAGGTCTTGTACGTCGAATTGATATAGCTCTGCGCAGCAAGGCCAAGCACCGTGCAGACAAGAACAACCAGCAGGTACAGCGGGTCGATGCCAAAGCCGTAACCATAGTAATAAGGCATGCGAATTCCTCCGAATCGAGTTACACGTCGGAGGCATTCTACCCACTCAACCGGCTAGGCTTCCCTACAGGAGCTCGATTTTGCCGTCCTTCACCGTCAACCCCATATTGCCGGAAAGCAGATCGTCCAGGCGCGAGCCCACAAGCTCAAAGCGCCAGCCTTCGCGCAGGGGGCTCTGCTCGGGATGCTCAATATAGTCGGCCAGGTCATCGCGCGAGGCAATGACCGAGGTCGCCACGCCCGAGCGCTCGGCAACTAGGCGAATGAGCGCATACATCAGGTCCGTCACGCTCTCCAACTCCGGCGAAATCTGACGGTGCCCGCGCACCATGAGCGGCAGGCGATCGTGCGGGCAGCTCGCGCCGCGCTTGATGGCCATGAGCGCACCGTCCACGTCGCGCTCCCCCAACTGATCGGTACCGCGAATGCTACGGAACTCCTCAACGCGCACGGGATTGCGCTTAACGAGCGCAAGCAGCGTGTCGTCGGACATGACCCACTTGCGCGGGATGTTGCGCCGCTCAGCGCGGTCCTCGCGCCAGGCTGCAAGCTCGCGCGCGATGCCCAGCTGATGGCGGCTACACGAGTTGATGCGCTTGACCTTGCGGAACGCCTCGTGGCGATCGGCGCGATAGTGCGACTCGTCAGCCAGCGGGCGTAGCTCGTCGAGCACCCAGTCCACACGGCCCAGCTCGCGCAGGCGGCTCATCATCTCGGTATAGGCGACGATCAGGTACTTGACGTCATCGATCGCATACTCAATCTGCTTATCGGTCAGCGGGCGGCGCGACCAGTCGGTCAGCGACTCGGTCTTGGGCAGCGATACGCCGCAGAACGTCTGAACAAGCGCGCCATACGAAATCTGCTGGCGCTCGCCCAAAAAGGCGGCGGCGACCTGCGTATCGAAAATCGGTCGTGGCAGCACGCCCACGGTATGGAGCATGACCTCCATATCCTGCGAGCACGCGTGGAAGACCTTGGTCACGCTCTCGTCGGCCATAAGCTCGGCCAGCGGCGAGAGGTCGTCGATCACCAGAGGGTCGACCGCTACGCTCTCGGCAGGGGTGGCAATCTGAACCAAGCACAGGCGCGGGTGGAATGTGCGCTCGCGCAAAAACTCGGTATCGACGGCAATCGCGTCGAAGTCACGGGCGCGCTGGCAAAAGTCGAGTAGAGCCTGATGTGTGGAAATGTACATATCAACCCATCGAATAAGGTTAGGCCCGAAAAACACGGGTAGGATATCGGCATTGCCTTACAACTATACTCGGTTAGTCACAGAACGGGAACGTAAGTATGCGCTGCCTTATCATCCACAACCCGGCATCGGGCCCCAGCTCAGATGAAATCTACGCATTCACGCACGCCCTCGCGCAGGGCGGCGACGAGGTCGTGATGCGTTTTATCGGCGATGGCATGGAGCCCGAGGACGCCGTGGCAGACGTGCGCGAGTTTGACCGCGTGGTCGTTTCGGGCGGCGACGGCACTGTCTCCAACGTGCTCGACCAGATGCGCGGATGCGGTGTCCCCACGCTCGTCTTCCCCTCCGGTACGGCCTGCCTGTTCTTCAACAACATCGGCAATGCCCCCGAGGCAGCGGCGCTCGCCAAGGCCTGCCGTGCCGGTCGCACGGTCAAAGTCGACATGGGCGAGCTCTTTTGGCTCGACGAGAACGGCAACGAGAAGCGCCACGGCTTTATCATCATCGCCGGCTCGGGCTTCGACGCCGAGATCATGATGAAGGCCGCCCCCACCAAAAACGACATCGGCGAGATCGCCTACTTCCTCTCTGCACTCGCCACACCCAACCCTACGGTAGCGCACTTTACCATTGAGCATGACGGCATTGTCGAGGAGCTCGACGGCATCTGCTGCATGGCCGGCAACACCTCGGTCATCCAAAACGACATCAACCTGTTCCCCGACTGCCGCATGAACGATGGCATGGTCGACATTGCGGTCATCGAACCCGTGCGCACCGTGCAGCTGCTGCCTACTGTGATCACCGCTGCGCTTGACCCCGCCGGTAAGGTACTCGGGCGCCCGCAGTTCAAGATCATCCAGACCAAGGAAGCCAAGATCACCTGCACCCCGTCGCTGGGCATGCAGTTCGATGGCGAGATCATCTCCAGCAACTCGGGCGTCTTTGGTGCCCGCGCACTTCCACAATGCCTCGACCTCATCGTCGACGAATTCTCCCCGCTCGGAAAATAGGAGGACCCTATGAACGACAATCCCCTGCTCGGCTTTATCATCATCGTTTTGGCCATGCTCGTCGGCTATGCGATCAACGTGATCCACCGCCGGAAGAAGTAATTCCACATTGGTATGGTATTCATCCAATTATCGTCTCCCCTGCTGTTTATGCATTTGCCAAACAGCGGGGGATTTTCTTTGCGCCCCGTGCAAGGCGCTTTATTCAGGTACGGTAATTGCAGGACGTCTTTATTAAAGTAAAGCTACAAACCGAGTATAATTAACCACTCATCGCATATTTCATTACGCTTATCGAGTAAGTTTCTTTCATAGATGAATATTGTTTCCAGTTCGTTACGCTAATGGGGTGTCTTTATTGGCTGAAGCTCTCTGGCAACGGAGAACTTTCGCACGCTGGGAGGGAAAATGAGGAAAACTCACCCCGTCAACGCGCTCAAAAAGCTTAGCATAGGCCTCGCCTTTGGAGCTGCAACCATCATGTCCATGCCGACGTCTGCGCTCGCCTGCACGCAGATCTACATGGGCAGCAAGCTCACGGCGGACGGCAACACGTACTACGGCCGCGCAGAAGACTTTGGCGCACGCTACATCAAGCACTTTGGCATCGAGGATTCGCACGCCCCCGGCTTCACCTACAGCTCCGATGAGTCCGGGTTCGTATACACCTCAAACAAAACCACGTATCGCTACAGCTATGTGCGCGATCACCCCTCGCAGTGGGATGAGCGTTGGGATGCCTACTCCGAAGCAGGCATCAACGAGAAGGGCGTCTCCTGTTCCGCCACGCTAAGCACCAGCATGAATGCAGATGTCAAAGCTGTGGACCCCCTGACGAATGGCTTGGGTGAGTACAGCTACGCCAGCGTTATCCTGGGCGAAAGCGCCACGGCCCGTGAGGGCGTCGAGCTTATCGGCAGTCTGATTGACCAGCAGGGCGTCTGCTCCAACGACCAGATTGTCATCGCCGACAGCAACGAGACCTGGCTGTTCGCCGCACTTTCCGGGCATCAGTGGATTGCCATGAAGCTCGCTGATGACGTCGCGTCGCTCAACCCTAATATCGGGAGCCTCAACTACGATGTCGACCTCGACGACACCGAAAACTGCCTCCACTCCGAGGCCATCCAGTCCATGCCCGAGGAGAAAGGCTTCGCCAAGTACACCGACGGCAAGTTCGATGTTGCCAAAACCTATGGCGAGAGACTCGATGAGACCGGCAGGCATCAGTGGACTCGCTATGTCCAGGGCCGAGACTACTTCATGAACCCGCTTACCAAGGACGCCGATTACACCATCGTCAACGACAACGGCAGCGTCGGCGCATCCGTCAGCGAGATCCAGCCCTTGTTCTTCAAGCCCGGCAAGTCTGGCTGGAGCACCTTTGAGCTGATTCGTGCCTTTGGCAACCGCGGCGAAAATGTCCCCGGCCTTAACGCCAACACCGACGGCGCCTACGCCATCGGCACCGAGCGCAACACCGAGATCAACCTCTTCCAGATTCGTCGCGGCCTTGATCCCCAGGTTGCCACCATCCAGTGGGAGATGCTCTCCCGAGCTGCGTACTCCGTCGCCATCCCGTTGTACTCCGCTCTGATAACTGAGGTCAGCCCGTACTTCAGCGATCAGACCGTCTCCTTCGATCACTGCAAACAGACTGACGTCGTGTACAACGAGGAGCCCGAGAACTCAATCAACTACGTCCTCATGGACATCAGCTCGCTCTGCTTTGAGAACCCTGACACCCTTGGTATCAGCGTCCGTGCCTACCTCGATGCGCTCCAGAACGAGCTCATCGAGCAGAACAAGGAAGTTGACGCCGCCATGCTGGCCGAGACGACCACCGAGGGCCGCACTGCCCTGGCCAACAAGGCCGGCAAGGCTGCTACCGAGAACACCTACAAGAAGTGCAAGGCCCTGCTCCAGGAGATGCGCGCCTATCAGAAGGCCGAAAACTTCGACCAGCCCTTCACCCCGAGCGACCTGAACACCGAGACCAACGGCCTCAAGGTGTCCATCACCTACGCCAAGGACGCTCTTGCCACTGACCCGGTAACCCCGGATCAGCCTGGCACTCCCGAGCAGCCTGGTACTCCTGAGCAGCCCGGTACCCCCGAGCAGCCCGCTAAGCCCGAGCAGCCCACCACCAAGCCCGAGAAGCCTGGCAAGTCGGACACCACGACCACGGTAACCACCAACAAGGCGAACACCAAGGGCGGCCTGCCCACCACCGGTGATCGTTTTGATGGCCGCGTGGTGGCTGCATTCGCCATCGCTGGCGTTGCCGTCATCTCCGCGGGCGGTTACTTCCTCTACCGTCGCAATAAGGAGTAACGTCCTAGCTGAGCGGGCAAGGCAGCAATGGCAGCCTCGCCCGCTCAGCCCGCTCAGCCCGCTCTTTTGACCGGTGGGAAACCCGCCTGAAATCTTTTTAAAAAAGATTTCCCCGCACACACTTCGCTGTGCTATAGTGCAGCGCAACAGCAACTAGGTGCGACCGCGCCACGGCATCACGAAAGGAGCCACCAACATGAAGAACACGATGAAGTCTCTCAACAACTGGTGGTGGCGTGATGCGAATACGATCGGTCGACAGTGAGTCCCTCACGCCTGTTTTTGCGCTCTAGGTGATTGGAAGGCCTCCGGTTTCGACCGGGGGCCTTTTTCTATCTCGAGCCCGATTGCATTCGCATCACGCGCCTCCGCTTTTCTCTTGCACTCCCATTCCGAAAGGATTTTCACCATGTCTCAGAACACCACCGCCGCCCAGCCCCGCACCGTCCAGACCGCCGACCGTGGCAAACTTGACGTCCGTGCTCTCGTCCTGCTCGCCATCCTGCTCGCTGCCGGCTTCATCCTCAACTTCACCGTCGGCAAGGCCATCTCGGGCATCTCGGGCGGCATGATCAGCCCCGAGTTCATCATCTCGGCCTTCTGCCTCACCATCCTGGTCGTTCGCCCCAACATCGGCCAGGCGCTCGTTATTGGCCTCATCTCGGCTGCCGTGATCCAGATCACCACCACTTCGCCGTTCGTCGATTTTGCCGCCGAGGGCATCGCCGCCATGCTCATGGCTGGCATCGTCAACGCCGCTGGCAAGAACGGTCAGGTCAAGCCCGCCATCGCCATTGTCGCAACCTTCCTGACCACCTTTGTCTCCGGCGCCATCTTCATGATCATCAAGATGGCCATGCTCGGCGTGGTCGGCGAGCTCGCCGCCGCCATGCTGCCCGTCGTCGCCATGACCGCCGTCTTTAACGCCATTCTGGTCGGCGCCCTCTACTTGCCCATCCAGAAGGCCCTGAAGCTCAACTAACCCGCTCGGCTTTACGAGCCACCCCATCTTGGCGTTCATTCGTCGCTCGCGCTCCCAAGCACGCTTCGCTCCTCTTTCGCGCTAACCTGGGGTCCTTCGTAAAGCCGTCTCCGTGCTTCACCACCAAAGACTGTCCCAAACGACTAGCTTTTGGGGACGTTCTTAAACGACTGGTCATGTAAGAACGTCCCCAATGACTATGAAAGGTATCCATGGAAACGATCATCAACGTCGACGATGTCTCGTTCTCCTATGGCACGCAGACCGAGCAGGCGCTCAGCCACATCTCGCTCAGCGTGAACAAGGGAGATTTTATCGGCATCATCGGGCCCTCGGGCGCCGGCAAGTCCACGCTTGCCGCCTGTCTGTCGGGTGCCGTGCCCCACCACTACACCGGCACGTTCTTTGGGTCCGTCATGGTCGACGGCCACGACACCTGCGAAGTCTCGCTCACCGACGTGTCGCAAATCGTCGGCAGTGTGTTGCAGGATATCGACACGCAGATGGTCGCTTCGGTCGTCGAGGACGAGATGCTCTTTGGCCTCGAGAACTTTGGCGTTCCCCACGACCAGATCGAGCAGCGCGTGAGCGAAACGCTCGAGACCGTCGGCATCAGCGACCTGCGCGACCGCGAGATCGCAACCCTCTCGGGCGGACAGAAGCAAAAGGTAGCCATCGCCGCCATCCTCGCCATGCGTCCGCGCGTCTTAGTTCTCGACGAGCCCACCGCGGCACTCGACCCCGCCAGCTCCACGCTGGTCTTCGAGACGCTGCGTGAGGCAAACCGCACACTTGGAATCACCATCGTCGTCGTTGAGCAAAAGGTCGCCCTGCTCTCGGAGTACTGCAACCGCGTGTTCGTGCTCAACCATGGCGAAATCGCGCTGCAGGGCGAGCCACACGAGGTCTTCGCGCATACCGACGAGCTCCGTGCCATCGGCGTCGACTGCCCTCGCGTCACGCGTATCTTCAATAGCCTCGAGGCCGATGGCCTGGTAAGCGGTACCCCCTGCTTGGATGTCGATGAGGCCGAGCGCCTGATTTCGGGCATCGTCGACCCCGCACACGCGGCTATCGAAGCCCAGGCGCCCGCCGGTTCCCCGCATGCACCGTCGTTGCGTCCTCATGCCAAGGACGCCGAACCCGTACTCACCTTCGACCATGTTGAGTTTGCCTATCCCAATGGCGGAGCCGCCGTACACGACCTTAGCCTGACGCTCTATCCTGGCGAGCTCGTGGGCATCGTCGGCCAAAACGGCGCCGGCAAGACCACACTCACCAAACTGCTCACAGGCCTGCTTAAGCCTGCCTCGGGCAGCGTGCGCGTCACGGGACTGGATACCGCAGCCGTTCCCACGAGCCGCATCGCTCGCGAGGTCGCGACCCTCTTCCAAAACCCCGACCGCCAGATTTGCAAGGACACCGTACTCGACGAGGTCGCCTTTGGCTTGGAACTGGGCGGCATGGACCGCGCCGAGGCGCTGCGTCGCGCCCAGCTGGTCATCGACCGCTTTGGTCTGCCCGCCGACGAGGCACCGTTCTCGCTTTCGCGTGGCCAGCGACAAATGGTGGCACTTGCCTCCGTCGTAGTAGTTGAGCCCAAGATCGTCGTGCTCGACGAGCCCACGAGTGGCCTTGATTACCGCGAGTGCATGACCGTCATGGAAACGGTGCGCACCATGGCCGAGCGTGGTTGCGCCGTTATCATGGTCTGCCACGATATGGAAGTCGTCTCGGATTTTGCCGAGCGCATTGTGGTAATGGCCGACGGTCGCATCCTCGACCGCGGCCGCACGCACGAGCTATTCTCGAACATCGATCTCATGCGGCGTGCCTACGTGGAGCCTCCCCAGGTTATTGAACTCTCGCGCCGTCTGGCATCTTCCGTCTCTCCCGCTTTTGCGCAAGTGAGCGAGGTCACCGATGTCGTTCGAATTACCAAGGAGATGGTCCACCGTGGTTAACGTCATCGACTACATGCCGGGCGATACGCTGCTGCATCGCCTGAATCCCGTCGTCAAACTGGGCCTCGCCGCCGCCATCATCGTCGGCATCTTCTTGTCCGACACCTACGTGGCGCTGTTGGGCTTTTTGGCACTCACCCTTGCGCTGGGTGCCTATGCCGGCGTCGTCGACCGTCTGCTCTCGCTGCTCAAGTTGCTGATTCCGCTCGCGCTTATCATGCTGGTGCTCCAGCTGGCCTTTGTGCGCGATGGCAACGTGGTGTGGGGCTTTATCACCGACACAGGCCTCATCACAGGATCGAAGGCCTGCCTGCGCCTGCTGGGTGTGGCGTTACCACTCATCCTCATGCTCATGGTGACCAAGCTCAACGACCTTGCCAACGCCTGCGTCGAGGTGCTGCACGTGCCGTATCGCTATGCCTTCACCTTTACCACGGCGCTGCGCTTTGTGCCGGTGTTTGGTCAGGAGATGAACGCCATCATGGAGGCGCAGACCGCACGCGGCGTCGAGTACGACACCAAGAACCCCATCAAGAAGCTTAAGCTCATGCTGCCACTGTGCGTGCCGCTGCTCATCTCGAGCGTGGGCAAGACCGATGCCACAGCCTTGGCGGCAGAACAGCGCGGCTTCTATCTGCGTACGCGCGCCAGCTCGTACAAGCGCTACCCCATCAAGGGCCTAGACATCGCCGTGCTCATCGTCAGCATCGCCCTCATCGCCATCGGCTTCCTGTTCTAGTTCACCACTGACAGCAACCGCCCAACGCAAAAGGCCTCGGCTCGCACCAAACGAGCCGAGGCCTTACTGTTTCACCAGATAAAACCTACCAAAATTAACCTGTCCCTTTTTGACAGGTCGGAAGCTAGAGGCGGTAGGGAGCGCCGCTACGGATGATGGATTCGCGCACCAGGACATCCATGGCGTCGAGGGTAATCTCGGGCATCTCTCGGTACTTCTGCAGCACCGAGAGCTCGGTGCAGGCCAGAATGACGCGGTCGCAGCCGCTACGGGCGAACTCCCACATCACGCGGTCGAACTTATCCATATCGGGCTCACATCCGGCCTTCACATCATCGTAGATAAGCGACATCACGTCGGCCTGACGCTTTTCGCTGGGATAGACAACCTCGACACCCGCGGCCTCGCATTCGCGGCCGTAGACGCCCGCGCCCACGGTGCCATCGGTTCCCATGATGCCAATCTTGTGCACCGGCTCGGCCGGCATACTCAGGTTGGGATCGAACTCGCACTCCCCCATCACCGCACCCGCAAGGGCATAGCGAACCGACTCGCGCGGCATGTGGATAATCGGCACCTTCGTAAACGACTGGATCTGGTCGTAGAAGTAGTGCGACGTGTTGCAGGGAATGGCAATGTGCGCACAGCCCAGCGACTCGAGTGCCTGGGCACACTCTTTCATGGTCGCCAGCAGCTTGGCATGCTCGCCGGTCTTAATGGCCAACGTGCGGTCGGGCATGGTCGACTTGGAGAGCACCACCATGTCGATATGTTCCTGATCGCAGGCAGCAGCCGTATGACGCACCACTTGGTCGTAGTAATACGACGTGGCCTCGGCGCCCATGCCGCCGATAACTCCCAGCTTTTCCATCGCCGCCTCCTTGGTGACGCTTGCGCAATTGCGCGTATCATACCCGCGCCCGCCCGATGCAAACCGGACGGGCGCCGCGCTCATCTACTTGTAATACGTCTTGAACAGCTTAAAGTGGCGCAGCTTGGTGTGCCACATGCGCAGCCAGCGGTTAAAGACAAAGTCGCCCTTCATAAACGAAGGGTCGGCGCCCTTGCCTTCCTTGTCCAGGCGATGCACCTTAGCACGCAGCTCGGGATCCTTGACGTACTTGTCGACGACGCCCATGGGGACGACCATCCACAGGGCCTCGTCCTGAGCCGTCACAAACTCCGGCTCAAACGGACGGTTGAACACATACTCGTCCACCACATACTTGGCAACGTTAAAGCCGCTGTTGGTAACGTAGTAGTTGCTGCGGCCCTGGCGCGTGTTGAAATCGAAGAACTTAAACGAGCCGTCGCGCTCGTCGTACTTTACGTCAAAGTTGGAATAGCCCACAAAGCGAAGGTCCTCGAGCAACTTGCGCACGCCGCCCATGAGCTCGTCGTTGGGCTCGGTAATGATACAGGCATGGTTGCCGACACCGTGGGGCTGATGCTCCTCGAGCAGCACATGGCCCAGGCACATCATGCGGACCTTACCGTTGCGGTCGGAATAGCTGGTGAGCACGCGCATGTACTCGTCGTTGCCGGGCACGCGATCCTGCAAGATCAGGTCGTCGGTGTAGCCGCTGGCATACGAATCGCGAATGACCTGTTCCAGCTCGGCGCGGTCGGCAATCTCATAGGCCTTTTTCTGGCCCTCGAACTCGTGCTGCCACCACATGATGCCGTCAGAAGGCTTCAGAATCATCGGGTAAGGAAAATCGATCTGGTCGAGCACTTCGGCAGGTGCCTCGCCTTGGGCGTTCAGCATCGCCATGGTGAAAGTAAAGGTATGCGGATAGGGCACACCATGCTTCTCGCACAGCTCGTAGAAGATCTCCTTCTTCTGGCACTGCTCGAGCATGCTGTAGGGCGCATAGGGAGCGACGATGTTATCCGCCAGCTCATGAGCATCCTTGGCTTGAGCCACGAGAGCGACATAGTTGTCGCCGCAGCCCACAAGGACAATAGTCTTGTCGGCATGCGCTTGGGCAATGCCGTTGACGGTTTTGAGCATCACGGGCATGGTGTCGATATCCACGTTGGGCGTGTAGTCGATAATCTGGCTGCGGTACGCGGGACCCGTCTGATACTTGCCAAAGACCAGACTCTTGACCTGGTACTCCTCGTAGAAGGCGCGCGCCACCGAATAGGCGTTGATGTCGCCACCAAGCAGCACGGGAATGAACTCGCGCTCTGTAAATTGCAATGCCATGGAAACTTCCTATCATGAACTGCCCACACAACGGGCGGTCTTTGCGCAACTGATTTATTCTAGCGTGCCAAGCCGCCGGCGCCCAAAGCTCCACCGTATCTATGGCAATCGACGCAATCGTCCAGCACGAAGGCCAGCACGAAGACGGCGCTCACCGTTGTATGACAATGGGCAATGAACCTACCGTTGTTGTAGGATTCAGCGTATTGACATCTTCGAGCGAAAGGCGCACACGTGCCCCAAGACCATCCGACCGATAATCCCATCCTCAATGCCGCGAGGCGCGAGCTGGCGGAACGTGCGAAAGCGACCGCTCCCCTGTGCACGGCAAACGACGCCTACAACGGGCCTGCCCATATCGTCTCAATCAACACGTCGGAGCACAAAGGCACGCGTAAGTCACCCGTCGCCGACGGGCACGACACCGTCATCGAGCAGTTTGGCCTCGCCTCCGATGCGCACGCCGGGCATTGGCACCGTCAGGTTTCCTTTTTGGCCGCAGAGTCCATCCAGACGGCGCAGACGCGCGGGCTCGATGTGCGCAAGGGTGACTTCGGAGAGAACTTCACAACCCGGGGCATCAACCTGCTCTCGCTCCCCTTGGGCACACAGCTCAAGCTTGGCAGCGAGGTGCTTGTCGAAATCAGCCAAATCGGCAAGGTCTGCCACACACGCTGTGCCATCTACTATCTCGCCGGCGACTGCATCTTTCCCCACGAGGGCGTTTTTGGCGTGGTACTAAAGGGCGGAGAGGTCTACGCCGGCGACGATATCCAGGTAATCAAACTCGGCGACGGCACCTGTTCGTTCACCCCCGCCGAGGCCCTCGAAGAGATTGAGCAGGCTCGCCAGAAGGGCACGCTGTAGTTATAAACCCCACGTTGAGATGGCTTTTACAGCCCAAAACTCCTCTCAAACAGAGCTCTGTAACGTTAAAGTTGAACTCTATGGTTTCTCAACAATTCGTCATAACTGCAGGTCAAAGCCAAAGCCTCAAGTTCAACTTGACCCTTTGGAACCTTTAAGGTTCAAGTTGAGGTCGAAAGCAGTAGTAGAATACCGTTCGAACCATAACCTACGATTGATTGCAGAGGGACTGGATGCAGCATTCGAATCATCGCACCGCAGCGCTCATTGCGTCGAAGCCGGCTCGTATCATCACGAGCGCCGCGCTCGCCGTTGCGCTGACGGCCACGCCGATGCTCTCCCCCGTTGCGGCGTATGCCGCCTCGCAGGCAACGCAGGACCAGCTTTCCGCAGCCCAGCAGAAGATCGAAGCCGCCACGAGCGCCTACAACGACGCCCGTACCAAACTCGATGACCTGCAAAAGCAGATTGACTCCAATGAGGCAAGCATCGAGGAAATCGAGGCCAAGCTTCCCGAGCAGCAGGCCAAGGCAAGCTCCGCCATGCGCGATCTGTACAAGTATCAGAAGGGCACCAATCCCATCGTGAGCTTCCTGGTCAACGCGCAGAGCCTGGGTGAGTTCATCACGACCTGCAAATACACCAACCAGATCACGAGCTCGAGCGTCGACGAGATCGAGCAGCTCAATAACATGCAAACCGAACTCGAGCAGAACAAGGCCGAGCTCCAGCAGGCCAAGTCACAGCTTGAGGCAGAGCAGAAAAACGCCGAGGATGCGCTGGCGCAGGCCCAGCAGCTCCGCAGCGAGGCACAGGCAAAAGCCGAGCAGGAAAATGCCGCCGAGCTTGCCAAGCTTGAGGCCGATAAGGCCGCTGCCGCCGAGAAGCTCTCGGGCGAGGGCGTAAGCGGCAGCAATTCCAGCAGCCAGGCCACCAACACCAACACCACCATCGACACCACGGTGAACAACGCCAATACCGGTAGCTCCGATTACGATTCGTTCATTAATGAGTGGACAGGCCGCATCGACAATTATCTCGCCGGCTCCCCCATGGCAGGCCAGGGCTATAACTTTGCCGTCGCCGCTTGGAATACCGGTGTCGACCCCCGTTGGTCCCCCGCCATCGCCTGCATCGAGAGCACCAAGGGTGCTTATTGCGCCAATTCTTACAACGCCTGGGGCTGGAGTGCCCGCGGCGGCGGTTGGCGCAGCTTTGGCAGCTGGAGCGAGGGCATCTCCGCTCACGTTGCCTATCTGGGCGCCAACTACGGCTCCACCCTTACCCCAGCAGCGGCCAAAAAGTACTGCCCGCCCACGTGGCAGGACTGGTACAACAAAGTCGCCGCTCAGATGAACCGCATCTAAGTGCAACTGCAAAGGGCCCCAATGGGGCCCTTTTTCTTTTAGGTAGCGGAGGTATCGACGACGCCGGTCGCATTGGCAACCGCGACTATGACGATCATGCATAGGAGCAGCACACCCAATGCCTTGAGCAAGAGCTTCGCGAGCTTCTTGCCGCGATAGCTGTCGAGCAATGCGAATCGCCGACGAAGACGGCGCTTATCGAGCAGCGCAAAATGCATAAGCACCATAAGGCCATCGACAAAGAAAAAATACTCGATTATGAGAAGCCACGTCGGGTAGCTTTGGTTTGCTCCCGTGGGGTGAAAGACGGCAAAGTGGCTACCGGCAAAGAACACAAGCAGCGAGAAGCAGACGAGCGTATTCCAAATGCGCCCCAGAGACTCCGGAACGCGAGAGAGCAGACCGCATGCAGCGGAGGCGGCAGGGCTAGGAAGCCCTGCGGGTTTCTGGAGCCCTTGGGACGCCAACACTGTCTCCGAGGCCGGAGTACGGACAGGCGCAGGCGCAGAAGGCCGCACGGGGCGACTCAGATCGTATGCCGCGCGCGTCGCCCGTCCCAACGCTTCCGCACTCGCAAAACGCTTGGCCGGGTCGAGCGCCATCGACATGCAAACGGCATCGGCAAGTGGAGTGGAAATGCTGCGCGCCTCGCATTGCTCACGCATGTCGAGCCCTGGTTTAGGGTCGACTCCCGTCAAGCAGAAGAACAACAGGGCCCCAAGTGCGTAGACGTCGCTGCGCACACTCGTCTGCCCAAACCCATACTGCTCGGGCGGCGCATAGGGTCGCGTGCCAAACTTGACGGTGTCGGCATCGGCGCCATCGCGCCATACGCGCGCGATCCCCAAGTCGATAATCACCAGCGATGAAAATGTCAGGCCGTCATTAGGCGTATAGTTGGCACCTGTCACGATGATATTCGACGGCTTGAGGTCGCGATGGATCACCGGCGCCAACGTCTCCCCCGCCATTGCAAAACCGGCGTGGAGCTCGCCCACGGCATCGCATAGGGCAGGATGCAATTCACGCGCATAATCGGGGGTGGCTCCCAGACGGTCCACCAGCGCCCCGAGTGTCTCCCCTTCGATGTATTCCATAACCACGTTGAGCTCGTCGCCCACACGACGACAATCGACGATTCTGGGCAGGTGCTCAAAACGCCTGCCTGCCCGCTGAGCGGCAAACAGGCGCTCGTATGCCCCGCCGATTTGAGCCGAAGCATCGATACGTTTACGGACAAAGGGACCGAGCGAACCACCGCCGGTTCCTTCAAAGTACACGAGCTCGGTTGTTTCAACGGACGAGCGCTTAAGTACTCGCTCCACGCGATAGCTGTCGTCGCGATCGAGCGACGCCAAGTGCTCGGCAAGCGCTGCGGTCAGCTCGTCATCGGAATATGTTGGGGTCTGAGTATCCATAGCCTCCATCATAGCGCAGGGCGCAGACACCCCATGGCATCCACGCCCCGTTCGTTTGCATCGTTGTTCGGCAGCTACGCCGGCTCAGATATCAGCCGCTAACTCACCGTCTCCTCGCCAAAGCGATACAGCTCCTCGTTGACCTTTTGGAGGCTGCACCCGCGATCGATGCAAAAAATGATAATCGCATCGCGGCGGTCCTTGCAGTTAAGGACGCTTACCCCGGCAGCCGTCAGCGCACGGTTGGTCTCTTTGAGCGTCAGCGCCATCGCAAAGGCAATCTGCAGCACCTTATTGCGACTCGGATGACGCGCGCCGGTAAAGATCTGATAGCCAAAGGTCTCATTGAGATCGGCCATACGAACCACGCGCGAGCGCTCCAAGCCCTTTTCCTGCAGTAGCTGCTTCAGGTAGTTCGAAAGCGACGGGGTGGCAAAGTCGTGTTCTTTGATATAGCCATCGATGTTTGGCGCGTCGAGAAGCTCATTGAGTAACTCGTCAGTCAGCTTTTTATCGGGCATACGACTTCACCTCCCCCAGTGCATACAACATGCTAGAAACCGCTTACGTCCGAACGCTCCCAACTGGCGACCTGATCGGGAGACACCGTGCCCAGCGCCTCGAACTTCCAGGAGCCGCCCGCCTTCAGATGATTGGTGTTTGCAAGAGCCGTTCCAACCTGGTTGCCATCAGCATCATACAGAACATACTCAATCTGAATGTAGCTCTTTTCCTTGTCCGTGTTATTGGTCAGCGTCCCCGTGATCTTATAGGCAAACTGATTGGAAGTGTCTTCAGCCTCGTCAGCAATGGTATACGGTTCTTGCGGTTCTTTTTGCTCCTCAGCCTGCTGTGTCGTCCCGGCAGGTTTTGCCGAATCGCTCGCAGGCGAATCGGTTGAGTTGCCGCCCATAGAGCCCACGGCACCGACAATAACCAGCACCACGATGACGCCTAGGACAATCTTACCGATCGGCTTCTTTCCCTCTTTTGCCATTATTCATCCTTCCTACGATCCGGCTACCGTGCCGGCACACAGCACATCGTAGGAAGGATTAAACTTGAATTCATTAGCTGAGAGCTAAGG
>CABVCF010000038.1 GCA_902496775.1 uncultured Collinsella sp. | reverse complement strand
GACATCGGCTCGGTGCGCGCGAGCCTCATCGGAACTGTGGAGCCGGTTTCGGCGACCATCACCAGCGCCGTTATGCTGCGCACGGTGTTTTTGCCGACCGACCTTATCGGCTTTGCCATGATCATCGTGATGATGTTCCTCACGGTGTAGCTGGCACCGCCGCCAAGACAGAAAAGGTGTTGTGCCGCATTTTCGCCAATTGACGTCCGTGTCTGGAGTTTAGCTGTCGATGCTCAAAATGCCATAAACTAGTAACGTTATGGACTTTTTCATTGCGACTCAATTGCGAGGATTTCTTTATGGCTGGTAATCACTTTAAGGGCAGCGATAGCGGCCGCCCTGCAGTTCCGCCGCGTCCGAACGGGGCTGGTAAGGCCGGCACGCCGGGCGGCGCTGGACAGGGCGGTTCCGGTAAGCGCGTGTCCCCGGGCGAGACGGCGATGTTTACCGCTCTGTACGAGCAGTCTCAAAAGGCAAAAAAGACCGGCCGTGCAAGAGGGAATGTCTTTGCGGGCGGTGCAACCTCCGCGTCGCAGCCGAGCGGGGCTCCTTCGGCACCTGCGAACAGCGCAGGTGCTGCCAACGCCGCGAATGCCGCCGGCAACGTTAATGCCGGCAAGGCCGACAACAATACTCCCTCTGCCGGTGGCGCGGGGCTTACGGGCAACCTTGGCACGATTTACACCGGCGCCTCCGAGACTGGCACGTTCGCCCGTCTGGATGATAGCGGTACCGAGTTTGCGGGCTCGGGTTCCAAGGAAGATTATTACGATTTTGGCTTGAACTACGGTAGCGACGCTTCGTCGAGTTCGACCTCTGACGGTCTGGTCCGTCATCGCCATCGCAAGGGCGAGCGCAAAAAGCGTCACACCGGCGCCATTATTGCCGCTGTGGTCGTGATGCTTCTCGTTGCGCTTGGCGCAAGCGGCTTTATGCTGCTTAACTCGGCAAAGACCGTAAAGAGCGAAGCGAAGGAGGCTGTCGAGATTGTCGGTGGCCTTAAGGACAAGGTCACGTCGGGCGATTTTTCGACGCTGCCTGACGACGCGAAGAAGATCGACGAGCTCTGCGACAGCATGAAGGCGGAGACTTCGAGCCCGCTGTGGACGGCGGCTTCGTTTATCCCGGTGTATGGCAGCGACATCAATGCGGCCCGCACCATGATTGATGCCCTGTCCGATGTCTCGAGCAACGCGCTGGTTCCCATGGCCGACAACCTTTCGCAGGCTACGCCCGGCAAGCTGTTCCAGGACGGCATGATTAACGTGTCCGCGCTGCAGGCGGTCGCCGATTCGCTTTCCAGCAGCTCGAAGGTGTTCAAGAGCGCCAACGAGAAGGTCCAGGGCATTGGCGATACTCATATTTCCCAGGTGACCGAGCTGGTCGATAAGGCCAAGGACGGCTTTGCCACCCTCAACGGTGCGGTTGACGCGGCGGAGAAGGTCGCCCCCGTCCTTCCCCAGATGCTCGGCGCCAACGGCCAGACGCGCAACTACCTTATGTACGCCATGAACAACGTCGAGATTCGTGCTTGCGGCGGCTTTGGCGGTTCGCAGGGCCTGATTTCGGTCACTGACGGCCAGATGTCGATTGGCGAGTTTGTTCCCCGCATTGGACTCAGCGAGGATGAGGCAGTCGAGAGCGTCGACGAAGAGGATGAGGCGCTGTTCGGCAACCACAGTAACCTGTACAACTCGGGCAATACCTATTCGCCTGATTGGCCCCGCAACTCGCAGCGTGTCGCCGCACTGTGGAAGTCCCAGTATGGGCAGGACGTTGATGGCGTCGTCGGCATCGATCCGGTGTTCTTGCAGTACCTGCTGGGCCTTGTCGGTAATGTCTCGCTGCCTGATGGTACGGTCGTCGACGGTACCAACGCGGCGAAGGTTCTCATGCACGATGTGTATTGGAACTATCCGGTCGAGGAATCGGACGGCATCTTTGCGGCTGTTGCCAGCGCCGCCTTCGACAAGATTCTCGGTGGCATCGGTGACGTCGACGTTACAAAGCTTGTCGGTGCATTCGAGCGCGGTGCCGAAGAGGGCCGTCTGATTGCTTGGATGAGAAACGATGATGAGCAGAATGCCATCAAAGAGACGGGTATTGACGCTTCGCTGCCCGATCCGGATGATCCGAGTGCCGATCCCGTTGCCGGCGTTTACTTTAACAACCTGAGCTTCTCCAAGCTCGACTGGTATCTGAACGCCGACACGCAGATCGGCCAGGGCATCAAGAACGGCGACGGCACGTGCTCGTATCGCATCACCGTTACTCTGACGAACATCATGACGCAGGAGGAGGCAGGCAAGCTGCCCGACTACGTTGCGGCGAGCGCACCCGATGCCGCGCGTGACGACGAGCGTCTGAATGTCTCGTTGTTTGCCCCGACGGGCGGCAACATTACTGATCTGACCGTCGAGGGCACCCAGTTTAGTCTTGGCGCCGCTACGTGGCATGGAATCCCCTTCTATTCGGGCACCGTTGACCTGCATGCTGGCGAGACGACGACGATCACGTATACGCTGACCACGTCGGCCGAGGCGGGGGACAAGCCGCTTACGCTGCGTCAGACTCCTACATGCCAGGCGGCTCGCGACAGCGCGTCGGCGTAGGGTTTTTCTGGTAGCGCAGATAATCGAGTACCATTTTGGGGCGGACAGGCAATCTGTTCGCCCCTATTTTGTAAGGAGAGCGCATGAAGTACTTTGGCACCGACGGCTTTCGTGGTGAGGCCAACGTTGGGCTGACGGTAGAGCACGCTTATAAGATTGGCCGTTTTGTGGGCTGGTATTACGGCGCCAACCGCAGTGCTAAGGCGCGCGTTATCGTGGGCAAGGACACGCGTCGCTCGAGTTATATGTTTGAGGCGGCGCTGGTGAGCGGCCTGGTCGCGAGCGGTGCGGACGCCTATATGCTGCACGTGATCCCCACGCCGGGCGTAGCGCATCAGACTGTGGAAGGCTGCTTCGATTGCGGCATCATGATCAGCGCGAGCCACAACCCGTTTTGCGATAACGGCATTAAGCTAGTCAACAGCGACGGCTTTAAGATGGACGAGGACGTACTGGAGCTCATCGAGGACTATATCGATGGCAAGAGCGAGGTGCCGCTGGCAACGGGCAACCATATCGGCGCCACGGTGGACTACATGCAGGGCCGCAACCGCTATATTGCCTCGCTCATCGCCAGCGCGAACTTTTCGCTGCAGGGCGTCAAGATCGGTATCGACTGCGCCAACGGCTCGGCATCCTCGGTGGCCAAGCCGGTGTTCGACGCACTGGGCGCCGACGTGCGCGTGATCAACGCCGCGCCCGACGGCTTTAACATCAATGTCGACTGCGGCTCTACGCATATTGAGCGCCTGCAGCGCCATGTGGTGGAGCAGGGCCTGGACGTGGGCTTTGCCTATGACGGCGATGCCGATCGCTGCCTGGCCGTGGACGAGCGCGGTCGCGTGGTAGACGGCGATCAGATCCTGTACGTGTGCGGCGTGTATCTGAACAAGCACGGGCGACTCTCGGGCGGTACCGTGGTGCCGACGATTGCCAGCAACTTTGGCCTGGTCAAGTCGCTGGAGCTTGCCGGTCTGAGCGCCGTGACCAGCGGTGTGGGCGACCGTCACGTGTATGCCAAGATGCGCGAGGGCGGCTACAGCCTGGGTGGCGAGCAGACGGGCCATACGATCTTTGGCGATATCGAGCGCACGGGCGACGGCATTATGACCTCGCTGCGCGTGATGGAAGTGATTCGTGCCGAGCGTGAGACGCTCTCGCAGCTCACGGCTCCGTGTAAGCTGCTGCCGCAGGCGCAGGTGGCCGTGCACGTGGCGGACAAGGACGCCGCGCTCGAGAACATGGGCGTGCAGAACGCCATCGCCGAGGCCGAGGCCGCGCTGGCAGGCGAGGGCCGCGTACTGGTGCGCAAGAGCGGAACCGAGTCGGTTATCCGCGTGCTGGCCGAGGCGCCCGACCAAGCATCCGCCGATGCCGCCATGAAGCGCATCGCCGCCGCGCTCGAGGCTTTATAGTTACGCGGTTTTACCAAACCGCGTAACTGCTCGACGCTGCAAACGGCCCCAAGCGGCAATCTGACGTTCAATTTCAAGGGCGCGACCAGAAGGTGAGCGCCCTTTCATTTCATGTCACCTTGCTCGCTTGGGGCCGTTTTCGCTGACGTTGCCAAGACATTAGCGTCAACGAACTAGTCATTGGGTACCTAGTTATTGGGTGAAAAAAGGGGACGCTGCGGATTGGTTTCGCGGCGTCCCCTTTGCGTTGGCGTGTCGGTTATGCCTTACAGCTCGTAGAGCGTGGTGAACTTGTCCTGCAGGTAGCTGCAGTAGTAGCGGGCATCGAACGCCATGCCGCACGCGCCCTTGATGAGCTCCGGCGCGTCCTTGGCGCGGCCCCACTGCCAAATGTGCTCGCCCAGCCAGGCGCGGACGGGTGTCAGGTCGCCGCTCGCACAGGCGCCGTTGAGGTCGACACCGTCGCGGCACATGGCCGGCACAAACATGGCATCGTAGGCACTGCCCAGCGCATACGTGGGGAAGTAGCCAAACGAGCCGCCGCTCCAGTGCGTATCCTGTAGACAGCCGTGCGTGTCGTCGGGAACGGGAATGCCCAGGTACTCATCCATGAAGCGGTTCCAAAGCGCGGGGATGTCCTTGGCCGTGGCCTCGCCGGCAAACAGCATGCGCTCGATCTCGTAGCGCACCATAATATGCAGCGGATAGGTGAGCTCGTCGGCCTCGGTGCGGATCAGCGAAGGCTGCGCGATGTTCACGGCGTGGTAGAGCGTGTCCTCGTCTACGTTGCCGTAGACCTCGGGTGCGTGGCGGCGCAGCACCTCGAGCAGCGGTCCCATAAAGGCACGGCTGCGGCCCACGGTGTTCTCAAAGAAGCGGCTCTGGCTCTCGTGGATGCCCATGGAGGTGCCGCCCTCCAGACAGGTGCGCGCATAGGCGGGATTGACGCCCAGCTCGTACATAGTGTGCCCCGCCTCGTGGATGATGCTGTAGACGTTGGAGATGCAATCGTCCTCGTAGATGTGTGTCGCGATGCGCGCGTCACCTACGGCAAAGCCCTCGCTAAACGGGTGCTCGGTAAAGGCAAGCGTGGTGTCGTCCAGGTTCAGGCCGACGAGTTTCATCAGGTCGAAGCTCATGGCGCGCTGGGCGGCCTCGGGCACGCGGGCGTGCAAAAAGTCGGCATCGGGCTGCTGGCCGCGCTCGCCGATGGCGTGCACGAGCGGCACGACCGTGGCCTTGACCTCCTCGCAAAACGCGTCGAAGCTCTCGGCAGAAAGGCCGCGCTCGTACTGGTCGAGCCAAACGTCGTATGGGTCGCGCTTGGGGTCCATGAGTTCGGCCTGATGCTTAAGTTGGGCGACGATTCTATCCACATAGGGCTCAAAGCTCGCCCAGTCGTTGGCCGTCTTGGCCTTGTGCCACACGGCGTCGGCCTCGCAGGTGAGCCTGGTCCAGGCTTCGGCCTCCTCGGTAGGAATAACGCTTGCCTCGCGCTGGTCGCGGCCGAGCACGCGGATCTCGTCGAGCAGCTGCGGGTCGTCGATCTTGCCGCCGGCGACGGTCTCGCGTGCTAGCGAGCGCACAAGTTCGACAGACTTTTCACTGGTCAGAAGCTTATGGTGCTCGCCGGCAAGGGTGCCCATGGCGTCGGCACGGGCGGCGGCACCGTTGGCGGGAGCAATGGTCGCGCCGTCAAACTCGGCAATCTTGAGCAGATACTCGCGGGTCCACAGCTTGCCCTCGAGCTTGCGGAATTTTTTGACGGCCTTATCGACTTTCATGCCTTTGGGCGTCTTGCCCGCTGCGGGCTCGGCCTTCTTATCGTGCTTCTTTCCCATACCATATCCTTAATCTCGCGAGCCGAGCGCCACGGATGGGCGACGGCCAGTTTGCACAGCTACCTGCCTTGTACCCAGCACGAACAAAATGGAACGCGGCGATGCGCCCACACAATGTGCTATCCTATAGCCCAATGCGTTGACGGAGAGGGTTTTGCCCGCCGCGTCGCCGGCAAGAGAGGGAAGGTCATGGGCTGCAAGCCTTCTTGCGGTGGCAAGGGCCAAGCGTTCACTCCCGAGCAGCAACCTCAACGGGCGCGCGGCCAGTGGCGGCGATGTCCCCAGTAGGGAAGCCGTGAGCCTCGCGACAAGGGGCAAAGAGTGGGCGCGACGGGCCAGACATCCGTCGGGTCAAACAAGGTGGTACCGCGGAATTCAACCGTCCTTGGGCAAATGCACATGCCCGAGGGCGGTTTTTTGTTACCGAACCGGGCCGCGTTTTCGCAACGTCAGACGGCGGCAGCCGTCTCGGCAAGCGAGGAGCGCGAGAGACGAAAGGGAAGACATGAGTCTGATTGATGATCTGGTCAAACTCGAGGAAGAGGCCAAGGAGCTCGTCGCAGGCGCCGACGACGCCGCCAAGCTCGAGGCCGCGCGCGTTGAGCTGCTCGGCCGCAAGGGCCGCATCACCGGCCTGATGCGCATGATGGGCAAGCTCGCCCCCGAGGATCGTCCCATGATGGGCAAGCGCGCCAACGAGATGCGCCAGCTGATCGAGGGCATGCTTGACGAGCGCACCACCGAGATGAAGGCCGCCGCCCTCAAGCACGCACTCGAGCACGAGGCCGTCGACATCACGCTGCCGGGCATCCGTCCGCAGATCGGTCACCAGCACCTGATCAAGCAGATCATCGAGGAGGCCGAGGACATCTTCTGCGGCATCGGCTACACCGTCGAGTCCGGCCCCATGGTCGACACCTCCTACTACAACTTCACCGCGCTCAACGCCCCCATGGATCACCCGAGCCGCTCGGCCCGCGATACCTTCTACGTGGTCGACAACAACCCCGGCAGCGTCGCGCACCCCGAGGCTCACGCCCACGGCGAGTCCGACGTGCTGCTGCGCACCCAGACCTCGGGCGTGCAGATCCACACCATGGAGTCGCAAAAGCCGCCCATTTACATGATCTGCCCGGGCACCGTCTACCGTCCCGACACGGCCGACGCCTGCCACCTGCCGCAGTTCAACCAGATCGAGGGCCTGGTCGTCGACGAGGGCATCACCTTTGGCGATCTTAAGGGCACGCTCGACTACTTTGTAAAGTGCATGTTTGGCGAGGATCGCAAGACGCGCTACCGCCCGCACTTCTTCCCCTTCACCGAGCCTTCCTGCGAGGTGGACGTGAGCTGCCACGTGTGCGGCGGCAAGGGCTGCAACTTCTGCAAGCACAGCGGCTGGATCGAGATCCTGGGCTGCGGCATGGTCGACCCCAACGTCCTTATCAACTGCGGCATCGACCCCGAGAAGTACACCGGCTTCGCCTTTGGCATTGGCGCCGAGCGCGTCGCGGCCCTACGCTACGACCTGCCGGACCTGCGCACGTTGATGACGGGCGATATGCGCTTCTTGAACCAATTTTAGGCTTGCCCAGGCACCCCATCTTGGCGTTCAAACCGTCGCTCGCGTACCTTTAGTACGCGTCGCTCCTCTTTCACGCCAACCTGGGGCACCTGGACAACCCTAAGGCGAACGTCTTCATTTGATATTCCTCCCTATGCGGAGATTAAGAACTAGGAGAGCTACATGCGCGTTTCTTACGACTGGCTCAAGACCATGATCGATATTCCGGAGGATCCCAAGACCCTTTCGGACGAATATATCCGTACCGGCACCGAGGTCGAGGCGATCGACACCGTGGGCGAGTCCTTCGACCACGTGGTGACCGCCAAGGTGCTCACCAAGATCCCGCACCCCGATAGCGACCACATGTATGTGTGCTCGGTCGATGTGGGCGACAAGAATCTCGACGCCGACGGCAATCCCGCTCCGCTGCAGATCGTCTGCGGCGCGCAGAACTTCGAGGCCGGCGACCACATCGTCACGGCCATGATTGGCGCCGTGCTTCCCGGCGACGTTAAGATCAAGAAGAGCAAGCTTCGCGGCGTCGTGTCCATGGGCATGAACTGCTCCGCGCGCGAACTCGGCCTGGGTGGCGACCACTCCGGCATCATGATCCTGCCCGAGGATACGCCCTGCGGCATGCCGTTTGCCGAGTACGTGGGCTCGAGCGACACCGTGCTCGACTGTGAGATCACGCCCAACCGTCCCGACTGCCTGTCCATGATCGGCATGGCCCGCGAGACCGGCGCCATCTTCGACCGCGATTTCCACGTTGAGCTGCCCGCCATCAAGGTCGAGACCGGCCGCGCGACCGACGACGAGCTTTCCGTCGAGATCGCCGACGAGGGCCTGTGCGACCGCTACGTTGCCCGCATCGTGCGCAACGTCAAGGTCGGCCCGTCGCCAGACTGGATGGTCAAGCGCCTCAACGCCCTGGGCGTGCGCCCGCACAACAACATCGTCGACATCACCAACTACGTGATGATGCTCACTGGTCAGCCGCTGCACGCCTTTGACCTCGACACCTTTGCCGAGCGCGATGGCCACCGTCGCGTGGTGGTTCGCGCCGCCCAGCAGGACGAGAAGTTCACGACTCTCGACGGCGAGGAGCGCGTGCTCGACGCCGGCATGGGCCTCATCACCGACGGCGAGCGTCCCGTGGCGCTGGCCGGTGTCATGGGCGGTATGGATTCCGAGATCGAGGACGATACCGTCGATGTGATGGTCGAGAGCGCCTGCTTCAACGCCGGCCGCACCTCGCACACCAGCCGTGACCTGTCGCTGATCTCCGACGCCTCCATCCGCTTTGAGCGCCAGGTCGACGAGACCGGCTGCGTGGACGTCGCCAATGTGACGTGCGCGCTTATCGAGGAGATCGCCGGCGGCGAGGTCGCCCCCGGCTATGTGGACGTGTTCCCCGCGCCCAAGACCATCGACAGCATCAAGCTGCGCCTGGCCCGCGTGCACGCCATCTGCGGTGCCGACATCGAGCCCGACTTTATCGAGCGCTCGCTCACCCGCCTGGGCTGCATCGTCGAGCGCGACGGCGAGGACTTTATGGTCACGCCGCCGAGCTTCCGTCCCGACCTGCCGCGTGAGATCGACCTGATCGAGGAGGTCCTGCGCCTATGGGGCATGGGTCGCGTCACGGCAACCATTCCGGCTGCCAAGAACCACATCGGCGGTCTGACGCGCGAGCAGAAGCTTACCCGCAAGGTCGGCGAGATCCTGCGCGCCTGTGGCCTCAATGAGACCACGACCTTTGGCTTTGCTGCCCCGGGCGACCTGGAGAAGATTGGCATGTCCACCGAGGGCCGCGGCTGCCCCGTGGTTCTCATGAACCCGCTGGTGGCCGAGCAGACCGAGATGCGCCGTTCGCTGCTGCCGGGCCTGCTGCAATCCGTGGCCTATAACGAGGCCCACGGCACGCCCAACGTGCACCTGTACGAGGTCGGCAGCTTGTTTCACGGTCGCGAGAACGCCAGCCTGCCCAAGGAGACCAAGTCCGTAGCGGGCGTGCTCTCGGGCCAGTGGAGCGAGCAGTCCTGGACCATGAAGTACCGTAAGCTGCGCTTCTTCTTTGGCAAGGGCATCGTTGAGGAGCTGCTTGCTCAGCTGCGCATCGAGAAGGTTCGATTCCGTCCCGTCGAGGGCGAGAGCTATGCCTTCCTGCAGCCGGGTCGTGCTGCCGAGGTGCTCTCGGGCGGTACCGTGCTGGGCTGGGTTGGCGAGATCCACCCCGAGGCGCGCGAGGCTATGGGCATTGACGAGGTCGTCGTTGCCTTTGAGCTCGACCTGGACAAGCTGATCAAGGGCGCCCGCAACCAGGAGAACTACCGCGAGTTCTCGCAGTACCCGGCCGTTGAGCACGACCTTGCTATCGTGGTCGACAACACTGTGACCTGCGAGGATCTTGAGCGCCGTATTACCAGCGCCGGCGGCAAGTTGCTCGAGGGCGTGCGCCTGTTCGATGTCTACCGCGATCCGGTCCGCATCGGAGCGGGCAAGAAATCCATGGCCTTTGCGCTTACGTATCGCTCCGACGACCACACGCTCACCAGCGAAGAGGTCGAAAAGGCGCACCAGAAGATCGTCACCAAGGTGTGCAAGGGCGTAAACGGCGAGGTCCGCGGCTAGGTCCTGCGCTGGGAGCGTAGGGCCTGATGGCGGTTGCTGCGGGCCCTGCGTGACCGCGGTGTTCGGAATAAGGCACCGACGAGCCTTCAGATGTTACATATGTATTGCAAAACGGCGTGCTGCTTTGTTGGCGGTGCGCCGTTTTGCTATGATAGCCCGCGTCGTGTTACGAATCTGACAATACGTAACACTGACAAGGTGATTTAAGCGGCGTTGCAATTCCGTGCGCCGATAACCGGGAGGCGTATATGCACATTCCAGACAACTACCTGTCCCCGCAGACCGATGCCGTCATGGCGGTGGCGATGGTGCCCGTTTGGGTCCATTGCATCAAAAAGGTACGCGCCACGCTCGATCGCGAGCACATGGCTTTCCTGGGCATCTGCGCTGCGTTCTCCTTCTTGCTCATGATGTTTAACGTGCCGCTGCCCGGCGGCACCACGGGTCACGCCGTCGGCGGCGCACTCATCGCGCTGCTGCTGGGCCCCGAGGCCGCGGCCATTGCGGTTTCGGTCGCACTGGCACTGCAGGCGCTGCTGTTTGGCGACGGCGGCATCCTGTCCTTTGGAGCCAACTGCTTCAACATGGCATTTGTGCTGCCATTTGTGGCAGCCATCGTGTTCCGTGCGCTCAACGGCCGCCTGCACGACAAGAGCTGGGGCACTTCGGTTTCTGCCATCGTGAGCGGCTGGATCGGCTTGTGCGTGGCTGCCCTGTGCGCTGCCATCGAGTTCGGCATTCAGCCGATGCTCTTCACCAACGCCTCGGGTGCCCCGCTATACTGCCCCTTCCCGCTGTCTGTTTCCATTCCGGCCATGTTGATTCCGCACATGCTTGTAGCCGGTGTGGTCGAGGGCGTGGCGACTGCCGCGATCTACGGCTTTATCAAGAAGACGGCGCCGGGCGTTATCGTCGGCCCCGAAGCCGCCGATGGACAGCTTACTGCCGAGGGCGCAGCCGCCAAGAAGACCTCGCTGGTCCCCACGCTCATCCTGGTCGCCGTGCTTGTCGTGGCCACGCCGCTGGGCCTGCTGGCCACGGGTGACGCATGGGGCGAGTGGGACGCCGAGGGCGCCGCGACCGCCGTTCGGGAGGCTGGTGACGACAGTCTGCAGACTTCGGTTGGCCTCGATACTCCGACCTTTGCCGATGCCCTGCCCACGGGCGATTATCTGCAGGCCTATTCCGAGGAGCAGGGCCTTGGCTTTGCCGGTCAGGCTGCCATGTATATCCTGTCCGGCGTGATTGGCGTGGCGGTGCTCACCATCGCATTCCGCCTGATCTCGCTGACGGTCAAGGAAAGCGGTGCTCATGGCAATAGCCGAGCTGCCTAGCTGGCTTGCGGCCGAGGAGCGATATGAGCCCGTGGGGGCTCGGCATCGTGTGATGCAAAAGAATGTCCTGCACCTGGCGAGCCTGCTTGAGCGGGTTCGCCTGGGTGGAGGCGCGCACGAGGGCGGGTCGATGGTCGACCGCGCCCTTTCTTGCGTTTCGGCTCCGGTGCGCCTGGTGGGGATGTTCGTTTGCGTCCTGTGCGTGTGTCTGACGCAGAGCCCGCTGTACCTGATGCTGATGGCGGCTATCGCGCTGGTGCTGGTCACGGTGCGCCCCGCGCGCGGGTTGCGCGCGACTTTTGTACCGGCGCTTGGCGCCACGGGGCTTGCGGTGGTTCTGGCGCTGCCTGCCCTGTTGCTGAGCGCGTCTGCCATGGGCGCCATGCTCAAGATCGCGCTCAAGACGTTTATTAATGTGTCGCTGGTGCTGGGTGTTTCGTGGACGCTCACCTGGAGCCGCATGTCGGCGGCGCTCAAAATGCTGCACCTGCCCGACGAGGTTATCTTTACGTTTGATATGGCGCTCAAGCATATTGAGGTGCTGGGACGCACGGCGCACGATCTGTGCGAATCGGTCATGCTGCGCAGCGTCGGTTCCGCGCCTGCGGGTTTTTCGCGCACCGATTCGCTGGCGGGTATCATGGGCATGACGTTTATCAAGGCGATGGAATGCAGCCGCGCGATGGACGAGGCTATGCTCTGCCGCGGCTTTGCCGGTGCGTATCCGGCGCCCGCGCGCGCCGGGTTTGGCTGGCGCGATGCGGTCTATGCGGCCGGCGTGGCGCTGCTGGCAGTGTTGTGCGCCGTGCTGTAGGCGCTGCTGGCTCTGGCTGGGGATGCAAATAGGGAAGGGCGACGTTTTGACGATCGATATGAATAGTGCGGCGGGCACGAACGGTGTTGCCGGCGCTGAGGCCACGCCGCTCATCGAGCTGCGCGACGTGGTGTTCTCCTATGCGGGACATACGGTTGTCGATGGCGTGTCGCTGCGGGTCGATCGTGGTGAACTCGTTGCCCTGCTCGGCCCTAACGGCTGCGGCAAGACGACGATCATGCGCCTTATCAACGGCCTTGAACTCGCGGACGCAGGGGCATACCTGTTTGACGGGCACTTGATCGATGCGGCGTTTCTAAAGGATTCTGCGGCCGCTCAGCGTTTTCATCAGCGCGTGGGCTTTGTGTTCCAGAATGCCGACGCCCAGCTGTTCTGCGCTACGGTGGGCGAGGAAGTTGCTTTTGGTCCCGCGCAGATGGGGCTGCCGGCAGACGAGCTCGAGCGCCGCGTGCGCGATGCCATGGAGCTGTTCCAGGTTGCCGACCTTGCCGACGCCTCTCCCTATCAGCTCTCGGGCGGGCAAAAGAAGCGCGTTGCGCTGGCTGCGGTGGTGTCGATGAACCCGGATATCTTGGTTCTCGACGAACCTACTAATGGGCTCGACGAGGATTCATGCGACATCGTGGTCAACTTCTTGCTGGCCTACGTCGCGGCGGGTAAGACGGTCTTGATGAGCACACATCACCAGGATTTGGTGCGACGCCTGAGTGCCCGTGCAATCTATATCGATCGATATCACCATGTGGTCGAGGCGCCTTCGCCGTCGTATGAAACCGAAAGCGGTGCTACGGACTAGTTGCTGCGTAGAGCGTGCGTAGCCGCCCGCGCGGCTTTGCCGTGATGGTATAGTTATCCAGGTTTTTTATGGGGGTGGCTATGCCAAGCTGGAACATTCATATCGCTCAGACGGAGCGTTTGCTGGAGCGCGCCGGTGCGCTTGCCAATAGCGTGCGCGACCGCAATGCCTTTTTGTTTGGCTGTGTGGTTCCGGATATCTTCGTGGGCTATATGGTCCCTGGCATCGCCGATCCCATCCCGTACCGCATTACGCACTTTGCCAAGCCTGAACCCATCCCTAAGCCTCGTGAGCATGAGTTCTGGGATACCTATGTGGCACCGTTGCTTAAAAGTTCGCCCACCGGTGCGCCAGCCGCGGCGACCTCGATTATCGAGGAGCGCGAGCGACTGAATCGCGTGCACTATCCCCAGCGCTACAGGGATGCTGAGCCGGTTGTCGGTCCCGGCGCTCGTGAGTTCTCGCTTGCGTCCGAGGACGTGGCGCAGTCGTTGCTCGATTTGACACTGGGTGTCTGGTCGCATCTGGTGGCCGATACCGTATGGAATACGCGCGTGAATCAGTACCTGGAGGCGCACGGCGGCAAGCCGTGCGAGGAGTTCCGCATTAAAAAGCAAGGCGACTTTGACTGGTTTGGCAAGACGCTCGGCATTGTTTCGATTCCGCGCGCGACCGATCGCCTGTATACTGCGGCGACGCGTTTTGGGCAGTATCCCATTCATAAGGAGTATGTGCTCAAGACCATCGGAGTTATGCACGAAATCGTGCGCGAAAACCCCGGTGAGCCCGACCATCCGCCATACCGCCTGCTGACCGAGGAGTTCTTCGACGCGACGTTTACCGAGGTCATCGAGCTGACCGAGGCGGGTTTTGCCGCCCGTGTCGAATCGCCCGATGTGCCTGCGCTGCCCCTGATTGCTAGCTGCTAGCTGGCCGGCCCGGCAGTGAATAGCTCAACCCAATCGACAAGTAGCTCTTGCCGTAAGGTATCTTCGGCAATGCGCTCCTGTTTGGTCTTTGGGATGTGGGGAAGCCCGGCCTTTTTATGGATGAGCTCGGCTATGTGGTCGAAGCTCTTCTTCTCCTGGATCTGGTCATAGGTAATTTGGATGACGTCGTAGCCCATGCTTGTGAGTGCGGTGGCGCGCTCGGCATCGGAGAGGCTCGCGGCTTCGCTGTCGTGGGCAGAGCGGCCTTGGCATTCCAGAATGACGCCCATGCTGTCGGTGGCGCTTTCGATGAGGATATCGGCGTAGCAGCAGGTTTTGTCATACAGCGAACGTGCGGCTTCACTGAGCGGGATGCGCGCGTTGTTGGCGATCTCGATGCCCTGGCCGCCCTCGTCGCGGGGGAGCGAGATAAGCATGGAGGTCTGTACTTCGAAGGGCGAGGCGGCCTGCCCCGTCATGTGCTCGGCCGCCCAGCGCAGTTGTTTGACGCCGCGCAGGCCTGCGGCTTGCTTGGCGAACGCGGCGATATCCGTTGCGGTAAGAAGCGGCGTGCGCTTCCACAAGTTGGTGTCATTGCCCTTGGTGTCGTTAACTCGCTCCCAGCCGCAGTTGGGTGGAATGAACTTAAGCGAAATAGCTTCATCGAGTTGTTGTTGCGTTCGCGCGCAGGGCTTAAACACTGCAAAGGAGCCGCACATCTCGTAGCAAGCCATGAGTAACTGGTTGCGTGAAACCTGCGTAGCAAGGTTGAGCAGCGTGAACTCCGGTGACGTGACATCAAACCCATGTTCAGTCTGCCTAAACGACCCCGGAGGTGGTTCTTGGGTCAGGAGGTGCGATTTAAACAGGCTTCGCGACCCGGATTGTGCCCGAGTGAATACAAGCCTGTGAAGTGGTGCGTGAAGCAGGTCTTTTACAACTGCATGACTTCCGAGACCACAACATCTGCGATCCATATTGCCAAGGCTAATGGCGGGGTAAAGGCCTAATACCTGCGGCGGGATGCGGTAGTAGTTAAAGGCGGATTGCCCACAAAGCGTCAGGTCCATAATGCCCTCCTGGCCGAAATCATCTCTTTGAAGCGAGTGATGCCAGCGTCAATCCGGAAGTATGCGGCAAAATCTGAACCCTATGAGCGGACCTGGCTTTTGAGGCTAGTTTATCAGGCATTTTGTTGCGAAAAAACAGGGTGTGCTCGGAGGTTCCAGAATTTGCCGCATACTTCCGAAAACCAGGTCGATTTGGTTCTTGCTAAAACGATTTATCAGCCCTGTGTGAGGTGTGGGTTTGCCACCGGGCGAACACTTTTAGCGCTTGGGGCTTTATTATTTGGGCCTCGGAGGGCGGATTTCGCGCTTTTGATAAAGAAATGAGTGCGTGTTTTGCCGTGCGCCGGCATTGACGCAAAGAAAAGGGCCCGGAAGGCAATGCCTTCCGGGCCCTTTGCAATGCAAATCTGCTTGCAAGTACGATTTAGCGCACCTGAGCGACGTAAGCGACGTTGGTCGAGGAGACCTTGTCCTCGAGCTGGACGCTCATGCGGGGATCGCCTGCGGTAGCGACGGTCAGGTCGCCGGCCTCGACGTAGCCGAGCTCCTTAGCGGTCTCGATCGCCTTGACGATCGTGCCGTTGACGGTGCCCTGGGTAATCTCGGCCTGGTGCGGGATAACGCCCCAGTACATAATCATCTGCTGGACGGCCCACTCGTGGCGGGAGAACGCGCAGATCGGCATGTTGGGACGGAAGTGCGAGATCAGGCGAGCGGTACGACCGGTGGTCGTCGGCACGGTGATGCACTTGGCGCCAACGGTGGTAGCCATGTTCACAGCGGACATACCCACAACGTTGTTGACGACGCGGGTGCCATGAGCGTCGGCCGGAACCTCGAGCGGAGCGTGGGCCGGGAGGTACTTCTCGGTCTCGAGAGCAATGCTGGCCTGCATCTTAACGGCCTCGACCGGGTACTTACCGGCAGCGGACTCGCCAGAGAGCATAACGGCGTCGGTGCCGTCGTAGATGGCGTTAGCAACGTCGGCAACCTCGGCGCGCGTCGGGCGCGGGTTCTGCTGCATGGAGTCGAGCATCTGCGTAGCGGTGATAACGGGCTTGTAGGCCGCGTTGCACTTGGCGATGATCTCCTTCTGGATGTGCGGAACGAGCTCGGGCTTGATCTCGATGCCCAGGTCGCCACGGGCGACCATGATGCCGTCGGAAGCCTCGAGGATCTCGTCAAAGTTCTCGACGCCCAGGGCGCACTCGATCTTCGGGAAGATTGTCACGTGCTCGCCGCCGTTCTCGCGGCAAAGCTCGCGGATGCCGCGGACGGACTCGCCGTCACGGATGAAGGAAGCGGCGATGTAGTCGATGTTCTCGGTCAGGCCAAAGAGGATGTCCTGACGATCGCGCTCGGTGATAGCGGGCAGCGAGATGTTGACGTTGGGCATGTTGACACCCTTGCGCTCGCCGATCAGGCCGTCGTTCTTGACGACGCAGGTCATGTCCTGGCCGTCGACGGACTCGACCTCGAGGGCAACCAGACCGTCATCGATCAGGATAAGGGAACCCTTCTCGACCTCGGAGGGCAGAGCCAGGTAGTCGAGGGAGATGTGCTCAGCGGTGCCGTGGAAATCCTCGGACGTGGGCTGAGCGGTGACGACGATCTTATCGCCGGTCTTGACGGCAACCTTCTTGCCATCGACCAGAAGGCCGGTGCGGACCTCGGGGCCCTTGGTGTCGAGCAGGATGCCGACGGGCAGACCGAGCTCCTTGGAAATACGACGGACGCGCTCGATGCGACCGTGGTGCTCGTCGTAGGATCCGTGCGAGAAGTTAAAACGGGCGACGTTCATGCCCGCCTTGATCATCTCGCGGATGGTCTCGTCGCTATCGCAGGCGGGACCCATGGTGCATACAATCTTGGTGCGCTTGTACATTCAGACCTCCATCTGACATCGTCTTGCGCTGATAGATAAACCATAAGAAATAAAACTGAGATGATTATAACGAAATGCCGACCGAATACCCCAAAAAATCGACCGTATGCCGAATTAGAAGTTCATTTTTTGCGGAAAAACGGTATATGCAAAAACTTTACCAACCGTTCTAACCGCTGCTATCTGGGCGATATTTCAGTTTGATGATGCACCGAAGAAAAAACGTTTTATCAATGTCGAACATCATACGGTCTGCATCGTTGCACTCGAGCCGTGTTTCCAATTGGAATGTTTTGGCTAGACGCGCCGCTTTGGGGTACCATAGCTCCACTATCAACTGCCGCTCAGCACGGCAGCCTTGATGAGCCCTTGCCCTTCTCCTGGGAATTATGATCGGGCATCAATCTGCTGAGTGGCCCGAATCCCAGGAGGGGACTCTATATGCAAAAGGAATACCTGTCCGCCGCGGCGGAGGTACTCAGCGACCAAGGTGTCGATGAGAACCTCGGCCTGAGCAACGACGAGGCGTCGTTGCGCCTCGCCAAGACAGGCCCTAACAAGCTCGAGGAAGCCGAGAAGACGCCGTTGTGGAAGCGCTTCTTTGAGCAGATGGCCGATCCCATGGTCATCATGCTGATCGTTGCCGCCGTCATCAGTGCACTCACGGGCATGGTCAAGGGCGAGGCGGACTTTGCCGACGTCGCCATCATCATGTTCGTCGTTATCGTCAACTCGGTGCTGGGCGTGGTCCAGGAGGCTAAAAGCGAGGAGGCTCTCGAGGCCCTGCAGGAGATGAGCGCGGCGCAGTCCAAGGTGCTGCGCGACGGCAAGCTCGTGCACCTGCCGAGCGCCGAGCTCGTGCCTGGTGACGTGATCATGCTCGAGGCGGGCGACTCCGTCCCGGCCGACTGCCGCGTGCTCGAGAGCGCCACGATGAAGATCGAAGAGGCTGCACTCACCGGCGAGTCCGTGCCTGTCGAGAAGCATGCCAACGTGATCGAGCTCGCCACCGGCACCGATGACGTGCCGCTCGGCGACCGCAAGAACATGTGCTACATGGGCTCCACCGTGGTGTACGGCCGTGGCCGCGCCGTCGTAGTCGGTACCGGCATGGATACCGAGATGGGCAAGATCGCCGGTGCCCTGGCTGAGGCCAAGGAAGAGCTCACGCCGCTGCAGGTGAAGCTTGCCGAGCTCAGCCGCATCCTCACCATCATGGTTATCGTCATCTGCGTCGTTATCTTTGGTGTCGATATCATCCGCCACGGCGTGGGCAACGTTCTTACCGACCCGACCGCCCTGCTCGACACCTTTATGGTCGCTGTCTCGCTTGCCGTCGCCGCCATCCCCGAGGGCCTGGTTGCCGTCGTGACCATCGTGCTGTCGCTTGGCGTGACCAAGATGGCCAAGCGTCAGGCAATCATCCGCAAGCTCTCTGCCGTCGAGACCCTTGGCTGCACGCAGACCATCTGCTCCGACAAGACCGGTACCCTCACCCAGAACAAGATGACCGTCGTCAAGCACGAGCTCGCCGCGCCTAAGGAGAAGTTCCTGGCCGGTATGGCGCTGTGCTCCGATGCCCAGTGGGACGAGGACTTGGGCGAGGCCGTGGGCGAGCCGAC
>CABVCF010000037.1 GCA_902496775.1 uncultured Collinsella sp. | reverse complement strand
CTCGTCAATGCGCTCGCTCTCAAGCCGCACAAGCTGGGCACCGACAAGTAGCCCGCAGCAAACAACCCAAAATCACTCTTTTCGAGCCGGCCCCAAGAGGTCGTGGGCAAAAAAACAGGCCGCAGTCCATCGCTGCGGCCTGTTCGGAAGCAAAAGTGGGCGTTAAGCGCTGTAGCCCATCGCCTGCAGGACAAACATGACGACCGTCAGCACCGTAATCACACCGATAGTCGCCCACGTGAGCACGTTCCATACGCGGCCGTTGCGGTTGGCGCCCATAATGTGGCGATCCGCCGCGATAACCACCTGGAATACCAAGACCACGGGCAGCAGCACACCGTTGATGACCTGCGAGGTCATCATAATCTGGAACAAATCGACGCCAGGCATGAGCACCAACACGGCAGAAATGCCGATGATGGCCGTAATGATGCCGCGGTAAACCGGGGCCTCGTCCCAGCTGCGATCGGCGCCGCGCTCCCAACCAAAAGCCTCGCAGATGGCACTCGACGTAACGCCCGGCAGCACGCAGGCAGCCAAAAAACTCGCTGCGACCAGGCCCGAGGCGAACAGCACCGTGGACCACTGGCCCGCGATGGGCTCCAACGCGCGAGCGGCATCGGCGGCATCGCTAATCTGAATACCCGCCGGGAACAACACCGTACCGGTCGTGATGATAATAAAGCCGGCAATGATATCGGCGGCAAGCGAGCCGCTCACGGTATCGATGCGCTGCAGCACGATATCGTCCTCGCCCGCGTTCTTATCGACCACGTTGTTCTGCGCCAAGAAAATCATCCACGGCGCGATGGTGGTACCGATCGTTGCGACCACGAGCGACACGTAGCTGGGGTCATTTTGAATGTTAGGCACGACCAGGTCGACCGCGACCTCACCCCAGTTGGGGCCAGCCATAAACGCGGCGACAATATAGGTCACGAACACGCAGCTCACCAGCAGCAGAATCTTCTCGATGCGCTGGAAACTACCCGACATGGTAAGCATCCACACCAGCAGCGCTACCAACGGCACCGAGATGCTCGCCGGCACGCCAAAGAGAGCAAGGCCGCTGGCGATGCCCGCAAACTCCGAAATGGTCACAGCCGTGTTGGCGATCAACAGCGCCGCCATAGCAAGTACACTCTTGCGCACGCCAAAGCGCTCGCGAATGAGCGATGCCAGGCCCTTGCCCGTGACGCAGCCGCAGCGCGCCGCGGTCTCCTGCGTCACGATGAGCAGCACAGTCATGACGGGAAGCATCCAGAGCATCTTGTAGCCATAGCTGGCGCCCGCGCTGGAATACGTTGCAATGCCGCCGGCGTCATTGCCCGAAAGCGCCGCCAGCAGACCGGGACCCATAGCGCCAAAGATGGCCGCGATGGTCAACTTTTGCTTGGTGCCCGACTTTTGCTTGGTATTTTGCACGCGACCACCTAACCCATGACCGACATGGTGAGCAGCACCGCAGCGGCGCAGTACGCTATGCACGAGATCATGACGGCGATGACGTTCATGGCGGTACCCGACGTATTGAGGTCGTGCTCATCGCGCCAGAACAGCACCATCAGGTAAATCACGGCGCTCATGTTGCCCACCAGGCAGATGATGGCCGCGATGTTAAAGCAGCCGGTAAAGAGCTGCTCCTCAAACATAGGGGCATCGAGGAACGCGGCAGTGCGCACCAGCTGCGCGCACAGGTAAGTAACAAGCGAAAGGATCAGGCCCATACCCGTGCTCTGGAAGAAGAATCCCAGGTACGGTTTGGGCTCGTCGTCGTGACCGTCGTACTCGAGGAAGTAGTTCTTGACGAACGACACCATGCGCGAGGCCGCCAGCAGCACGAGCGGCATGGCGCACATGGGGAACACCACCAGATGCGCGGAGCCGAGCGCCGTTCCCAGCACGGTCGCCATGATGCACGACGCGATGCCCCATACAACAACCCAGTACTGGCGATGCACGAACCAGCTGAGCACGTTCGTCGAATCGTCCGACGCGCTATCGCCCGAGCCGACACCGGCGATCTGCAGGTCCTCCTGATGCTCCTCGGCGATAACGTCCATGGCGTCGTCGAAGGTCACGATACCCAGGATATAACGGTTCTCGTCGCAGACAGGGATGGCAACCAGGTCGTACTTGGTCATCTCGTCCGTCACGTCTTCCTGGTCCTCGTCGGGCGACACATAGACCAGGTCGCGATAGGCCAGCTGACCCAGCGTGGCGTCGCGGTCGGCTACGATCAGCGTGCGCAGCGAAAGCACGCCGGTCAGCATGCCGCTCGGATCCTCGGTATAGACGTAGTAGACGCTCTCGAAGTCCTCGTCGAGCTCGCGAATCGCCTCGATGGCGTCACCGACCGTTGCTGTGGCGGGCAGGGAGACAAACTCCGAGGTCATGATGCGGCCGGCGGTGTTGTCCTCATAGCCCAGCAGGTTACGAATCGCCTTCTCCTCCTTGACGCCCATCAAGCGCAGGAGCTTCTCGGCCTTCTCGTAATCGAGCTCGTCGATCAGGTCGGCTGCATCGTCCGGGTCCATCATAGCCAGCATCGACGATGCGTCCGTGTCGGACAGGCCCTCGAGCATCTCGGTCATAAGCTCGTCGTCATCGAACTCCGAGATGGCCTCGGCGGCCTGGGCAGTATCGAGCTGCGCAAACACCTGCGCACGTAGGCGCGGGTCGAGCTGCTCGATAATGTCGGCGATGTCGGCAGGATGCAGCTCGCCAAGCGTCTTGTGCGACACCGAGAGTTGAATGTTCTTGGTCGAGCGGTCGAGCAGGTCCATGTAGGACCAAGCGATGATGTCCTCACTGAGCGGCTTGCCCAGGTGCTTCATAAAGCCTTCGACGATATGCTCGAGCGCGGGGCTGATGGCGCGTAGCAGACCGCGAGCACCGACCTCGGCGCCCAGCAGGCGCAGCTGGTTTTCGCCCGACATGGAAAACTTGATGTCGTTTACGCGCACGACCTTCATGCCCTGCGTGTCGACAATCTGCTTGTTAAGCACGTCGCGGGCGAGTAAGAGTTCGGTCGGCTGCAGGTACGAAAAACGGATTTCGGTGGCCGATGTCTTAAGGTGTACACCCGTCTCGTCGATACGGTCGACCCATTTGCGCCAGCTGATCATAAACGGCGTCTTGCCGGGACCGCGGAACGCGAGCGACGTCACGTGCGGAAAAACTTCGCCGGTTGCAATGCCAAAATCGTTAACCACGCCGAGCTTTTCGCCGTCGACGTCCAAGACCGGCAATTTGAGCATCTCACTCAGATAATTCAATGGTGCTCCCCATCATTATTCCTGCGGACCGCGCGACCATGCCGACACGCAATCCGTGGACTTTTAGATATGTATACGCATGCGCGGGCGGTACACCGCTCGGCGCTCACACCCCGTGCATGCGCAAAAAGCACCTGCATGGGGTCATCGACTGTATGGTCGAGGTTTGGATTTCACCTGTAACCTTTCTCTTGACCCTCATTAACCGCAGTAACTATAGCATCAGCATCGCCCTGCGGCATCGAATTTATGCGCTGCACATTGCAGGCATACCAAACGCTGACGTATCCGTGACATAGCCATTGGGGACGTTCTTAAATGACTACCCAATGACTACTCTGTGGTTACTCTGTGGTGTCTTCGTCCTCGGCAGGTTGGGGGAACACGGCGTCCTTGGGCATGGTGACCTTCGTCAGCGAGGTGAGCTTTTTGCTCAGCGACGTGTCCGTCTTGACCAGGTCGCTGAGCGTCACGATCTTGTAGCCGTCGGCGATGAGGCCGTCGATAATCTGCGGCAGCGCCTCGAGCGTCTGCTCGGCGCATTCGTCTCTATCGGTGAGCAGCACGATATTGCCCGGCGTCACCGAATCGAGCACCGTCGAGACCTGCTCGTCGGTACCGTTGAGCAGCCAGTCGCCCGAGTCGATATTCCACGAGACCACGGCGGAGACCAGGTCCATCGCATCAATCCAGTTTTGCTCGTCAAAGGCAGCGTAGGGAGCACGCAGTAGCATCGTCTTCACGCCGGTCGCCGACTTAATCGCATCGGTGCCTTTCGTGATCTGTTCGCGTACCGCCTCACGGTCCTGACCCTTGAGCGAATCGTCGCTGTAGCTGTTGGATCCGATCTCGCACCCGGCATCGACAATCGCCTTGGCCGTGGCAGGCGAGGCCTCGACCGCATCGCCCGAAAGGAAGAACGTCGCGGTGACGCCCTTTTCCTTGAGCACCTGCAGGATCTGTTTGGTGGCGCCGCTCGGACCCTCGTCAAACGTCAGCGTCACATACTTTTCGTTGCCCTTGGGCGCCACGCTGGCGCACGCAACGACGCAATCGGTGGCGGGCACGACCTCGCCGCGGTCCTGCGTCTTGCCCGACTGCCCACCAACCCACACCTCGGAGCGGCCCTGGACACCCCACGTCTGCACATACTCGATAGCGCCCGTGCCCTCGACCTTGAGCTTGGGCTCGATAACCGTAGCCTGAACCTCGTGCTTCTCGTAGGTGTTACGGCCATCCTTGACCGTCACCTTCTCGCCGCCCTCAAGTTCGCGGCTATCCCATTTGCCCTGCTTCACGCGCTTGCCGTCGACCTTCACCGACAGCTTTTCGCCTCCATGGCGCTTGAGCACGCTGTCATCGACGGCCAGCAGGTCGCCTGCGTCGTAGGTGTCAGTCAATTCCTGGTCGTCGATGAGATTCTGCAGCGTAGAGCCCACGCGCACTGCGGTCTTCTGGCCGTTGAGCTCCACGTCCACGCTGCGGTTGACGTAGCCCACGACGGCAGCGATAAACAGCACGAGCGCGCAACCCACGGCGATAAGCGCGTAGGGCAGGCGAGACGAACGACGGGGTGTGCGGCTGTTGCCGATGCGAACGCTGCGGTCGCTAAAGCCGCGGCTATGGTTGAGATACATCGCGCCGGGCTTACGGTGACGCTTGCGCTGACCGCTGGGCAGCTGCCCCAGGTCGCGGCGCGCCGTCGGACGCGCACCCGAACGCCCGTTTAAGTTGGATCCGTTTTGGCGCATGTGCCCTCCCCCATAAACACAGCAAGCCGGAGCAACAGGTCTCCGGCTTGCCTCCCATCATTTGGTACGTCGCTATTTTGTAGCTTTTGACGAGCCTCCGCTCGCCTTTTGGTATTCGTCCTTAAAGGCCTTGAACATGCCGCGCGTCTTGCCGAGCTGCTTGCCCAGTGCGCGACTGCCCTTGTCCACGGCAACCGATCCCTTGTCGTCGAGCACCTTGGCGCCCTTTTTGACCTTGTCGCCCACCACGACGCTGGCCTCGGCGGCCTTGGCAGCCGCACCGCCCGAATACCCGAGCGACTTGACCTCGTCCGAGACGACCATCGCGCCGTTCTCGTAGCCGCGCAGCATCGTCGGCGGCACCTGTGTGTCACCGACCAAAACACTCGAAGCAGCACCGGCGGTCACATAGAATGCCTGCACGATGCCCGAGCGTGGCTTGAACTCAACATCCGAGCAATAGCCCACGACGTCGCCCGATTCCGTGCGCACGTCCATACCGACCCAGATGATGCAATCGTCCAGGTTGATGTCGAGGCGCTTGGCGGCGGCGGCATCGTACGTGTCCTTGACGTCATCGACCGCAATGGCGCCCTCGTAGACACCAATGGCGTCGAGCGCTACGAATCGGTCGGGACGCTCGATCATGCCCGCGATATCGGACTGGCGGACCATAAAGCCGACCACGCGCGTACCGCCCGGGGTAAAGACCGGAAAGTGAATCTTTCCGAGCTTTTTAGGGCTGCGCGGCGTGCCGTCCTTTTTGGTGCGCTTGTCCTCGGTAGGCTTGCGATAGATCTTGGCGCCGACAAAATCCCCGGCGCGCATTATGCCTCGGTCGAGGGCTCCGCAGCCTCGGTATCAGCCTCGACGGCGTTCTCGACCACGACGTCGGCGGCAGGCGTCACGTTGCCGCCCGAAATGGCGTCGTTGAGCTGCTCGCGCAGCTGGTCCATGCGCTCGCGAGCCAGGTCGACCTTGGCGCGTAGGTCGTCGGTCTTGGCGTCGACCATCGGGCCAAAGTCATTCACCGCAGCACGGGCCTCCTCGGCGCTGTGCTCGTAGGTGTCGCGCATATTGTCCCAGGCGTCGTTGGCGATATCGGCAGCCATGGCGCGGGTCTCGGCGCCCGAGCGCGGGGCCAGAGCAACGCCGACAATAGCGCCGGCAGCGGCACCAAAAAGTGCGCCGGAGACAAAGCTGAAAGTCTTACCCATGATCATTCCTCTCCTGCGGGCACGTCGGTGCCCACCGTTTGAATGCTGTCCATTATACCCGCAGCGCATCACTTGCCGCTCCGCTCATCTGCGTACGGCAAAGGCGCAGGTACGTGATGGTGATAAACGCGTAGGCCTACTCCTGGGGCATAGCCGGCATGGCCACCGTGGCACCCGGGTCCTCGCCGGCGCCGTCCACGAGCGGCAGGCCGCCCTCATGCGCAGGTCCTGCCGGAACCGTCGCCGCACCGCCAAAGACGGCAGCGGAGGCCTCGTGGTTCTCGGCAACCGCACCCTCGGTATCAATCGCCACCTGGGGCTCGTCGTCAAAGTTGGGGACACCCTGGGGCTCGGTGGGAACGGACTCGGCAGTCGCATCGGCAACGGGCTCGGCGTCGACCGGCACATCGCCCTCGTCAGCGCCCTCGTCCTCGGCAGCATCTTCGCCGTTCGCAGCGGCGACGGCCTCGTGAGGATCCTTGCCCTCGGCCTCTGCGCGCATGCCCAGCACCAGGTTGCGCAGGCCCGCGACCGTGCCTTCCACATCGGGGGCAGGCTGGTCGGCGTGCAGATAGGCCCAGTCCATCATAAAGGTGGCCGAAGACAGCGCACCGATGGCCAGTGCGTCGTCGGGACACGAAAGCTCAACCTCAAAAACGCGCTCGTCGTGCTCGCTTACGCGCGTGCGGCCGCACGAGATGCTACCGGCAAGACCGGTCTCGTTCATGAGCTCAACCGTCACGTGCTCCAACAAGTGGCAGAGCTCGGTCTGGCCCATGCAGTCCTGGAACTCGCGGCCGGAATCGCCCAGGCACAGGTGCTTGGCAATCGCCGGCACCAGGTAGTACACGCGCGCCGTGGCCTCGATATCCTCCGAGGTCATGAGCGGCATGCCGGGGTTCACCAGCACATGCGCGCAGATCTTGTCCTCGCTGACGGTGACCTTAAGGATGTTGAACAGGCCTGCCATAACTCTCCCCTACTCTTCCTTGTCCTACTCGTCGCCGTCGTGCGGATTCGCGGAACCCGCACCCGACGTCGTCGGCTCGTCTACCGAAGACTCGGAATCCTTCTTATCGGTTTCGGCCGGAGCGATCACGCGAATGAGCGAGATGCGCTGGCCACGCATCGACTGCACCTTGAACTTGTACCCCGCGACCTCAAACACCTCTCCGATGTCGGGCACCGAGTCACAAAGCTCCAAAATCCAGCCGGCGATGGTCTCATAATCATCGCTTTCCTCAAGCGGCCAACCAAGCTCAATCGCGTCATCGCACGAAAAACGCCCATCAACGAGCCACTCGCGGCGCGAAAGGCGCGTGAGATACTTGTTGTCGGGGTCGAACTCGTCCTCGATCTCGCCGACGATCTCCTCGACGATGTCCTCGATGGTGATGATGCCGGCCGTGCCGCCGTACTCGTCCACGACCACCACGATCTGGTCGTGCGAGGTCTGCATCTCGGACAGCAGCGGCAGGATGTCCTTGGTGTCGGGCACAAAGGTGGCGTCGCGCAAAAAGCCGGCGATGGGCTGGTCGCCCTTGCCGTCGAGCGCGGGCTGAATCAGGTCCTTGATGTGCGCGATGCCGGCGACGTTGTCGGGATCCTCGTGATAGACGGGGATGCGGCTGAAGCCGGTCTGGCGCATGGTGGACAGCACGTCGGCGACCGTCTCGTCGTCCTCGCACATGGTGGTGTCCACGCGCGGCACCATGACCTCGCGGGCAACGGTGTCGCCCAGGTCGAAGATCTCGTGGATCATGCGCTTTTCCTCGTCGAGCAGGTCGTCCTGCTCCGAGACCATGTACTTGATCTCTTCCTCCGAGACGTTTTGGCGGTCGTCGGCGCTCTTGATGCGCAGGATGCGGGCCAGGCCATCGGAGCAGGCGCCGGTCAGCCACACGAGCGGACGAGCAATCTTCTGGAACACGGAAAGCGGGCCCACGACCTGCTTTGACACGCCCTCGGCGTTGGCCAGGCCAATGCGCTTGGGCACGAGCTCGCCAATCACGATGGAGACGAAGGCGACCGCGACGGTGATGATGACCGGCGCCAGGCCGCGCGCGATGGCGGAGAGCGGCGCGATGCCAAAGCTCATGAGCCACGTGGCGAGCGGGTCGGACAGACTCGTCGAGGCGACGGCGGACGAGGCGAAGCCCACGAGCGTGATGGCGACCTGGATGGTGGCGAGCAGCTGGTCGGAGTCAGCAGCCAGCTTAATGGCACGCTCGGCGCGCTTGTCGCCTTCCTCGGCCTCGTGCTCCAGCACGGCGCGCTTGGCCGTGGTGAGCGCCATCTCAGACATAGAGAAGTAGCCGTTGATGAGGGTCAAAACGAGGGTGGTGATAAGGGAGATGGTTATGTCCATCGGGAGTTTCTCGAACCTCCAAGATTCGGGACGTCGGATTAAAACGTTGACGGCGGATACGGCAATTGCACCGGCGCCCAAACAAGGACGCGGGCGCGCAGGCGTGGTCGCTAGATTACGAAGAGAATCACCGCCATGAACTGGAAGATGCTGCCGGCGAGCACCCACAGGTGAAACACGCTGTGAAGATAGCGCACGTTTTTGGCGATATAGAACGGCACGCCCGCGGTGTAGCACACGCCGCCGACGGCGAGCAGGGCAAGTGCCACGGGGTTGAGCAGCGCCACAAGTTCGGGCAGCTTAAAAACGACGAGCCAGCCCATCAGCAGGTAGACCAGGCCGCTTACCCAGTGCGGTTGACGCTCGCGTAGGAAGCACTCGAGGGCGATGCCGATAATGGCGATGGCCCATACGGCAAAGAACAGCACGGCGCCGCCGTCGTTTGCCAGTGTGATGAGGCAAAACGGCGTATAGCTGCCCGCAATGAGCAGGTAGATGCAACTGTGATCAATAATGCGGAACACGCGCTTGGCGCGCGCGGGCTGAATCGCGTGGTAGAGCGTGGAGGCTAGGTATTCGAGGATAATGCTGACACCATAGACAATCGCCGCGGCCATGTGGGCCGGGCCTCCGCCGCGCAGGGCGGCGAATACGATCAGGAGCACCAGGCCCGCGATACCCAGCAGGCAGCCGACACCATGGGTGACGGAGTTCATGATCTCCTCGCCCACCGTGTAGTGTGGAACGGCCGCGGTCTTGGGTCGCGGCTTAGAACTGTCGCTCGAATCGGACATGCCGGTTACATCCTCCAACGTAAAGAGTTCTCAACACTATATCAAAGCGTCTAGGTACGTGCGAAATTTGCACCATACGTGACCCTTTGTTTACCCATTCTTTGTCTGTTGACGCATCAACGGCGAACGTCCATAATGCGCTTGCATTAAATGTTGATGTATTAACATCTTATAGGAGAATACCGCATGGCTCAAAACGCACGTTCCCATCGAAAGCTCAAGATAGCCGGCATCGTTGCACTGGTGGTTGTCGTTGCGCTGCTCGGATTTGCCGGCAACTTTCTGTTTGACTTCGCGCTGAATCCCCGCGCGCCATACACCATGAAGATGATGCAGGATAGCAAGAACGACAAAGAAGGTGAGCAGCCGGATGCCGAGGATACCGAGGCGCGGGCATGGTTTAAAGAGAACCGCGAGAGCAGGAGCCTCACCGCGGACGACGGGACCGAGCTTGCCGCCTGGTATTTTGCTGCGTCGGAGAGCACGCACGACTACGCCGTCTGCCTGCATGGATATACCAACGAGCCCATCGGTATGGCCCGATACGTCAAGCGATTCCACGACCGCGGCATGAACGTACTCGCGCCCGCCGCGCGCGCCCACGAGCGCTCCGGCGGCGACTATATCGGCATGGGCTGGCCCGAGCGGCTCGATGTCGTCGCATGGATCGAGCAAATCGTTCAGGCTGACCCCGAGGCACGCATCCTGGTCTTTGGCGAGTCGATGGGTGCGGCAACCGCCATGAACGTCGCGGGGGAATCTCTGCCCGCAAACGTGAAATGCATTATCGAGGACTGCGGTTATACGAGTGTTTGGGACGAGTTTTCTCTGCAGCTCAAGAACGTGTTCGGCTTGCCCAGCTTTCCCTTGCTCGATGTAGCAAACTTGGTATGCAACGTGCGCGCGGGCTACGACTTTCATAAGGCGAGCAGCGTGGAGCAACTCAAACACGCGACGGTTCCCATGCTGTTTATCCACGGCGACCAGGACACTTTTGTGCCGTACGATATGCTCGACCAAAACTACAACGCGTGCGCCAGCAAGGTCAAGCAAAAGCTCACCATCCATGGCGCCACCCACGCCAAGAGCGCGCAGGTCGACCCCGAACTCTACTGGAACACGGTCGACAACTTCCTCGACAAGAATTTTTAGGCAAAAAGCAACGTCTGGGGTTTTGTTGCCAAAAAACGGTTTGTGGTCGGCGGGATTCGATTTTTCGCCGCACTTCCAAAAAGCCGCCCGTGAGCGCTGTGCTCACGGGCGGCTTTTGCTCAACTAACGCTACAAAGGCGCTTATTTTGTCCAATAGCTAGGCGCTACTTGACCTCGATGAGCTCATACTCGCTCGTGCCCAGGCCAATCTTCTCGGCGTGCGCAATGCACACGCGCCAGTCGGTGTCGGGATGCGTGATGCAGAAGGGATCCTTGGCCTGCTCGCCCTCCAGATGCTCGTGATTGTGCTCCATCTTGGCCGCGCTATCGGTGAGCTCGGTGTTGGGCAGCGGCTCGGATGCCATGACGGCATCGGCGCAGGCCTGGTCGATGGCGACCGGGTCGAAGCTCGCGAACATGCCGATGTCGCTGACGATAGGCGTATCGTTTTCGGGATGGCAGTCGCAGTTGGGGCTGATATCCATAGCCAGCGAAATGTGGAAGCTGGGACGATCCTGGACAACGGCCTTGGTGTACTCGGCGATCTTGCAGTTGAGCACGTCGGCCGCGGCGTCATAGCCGGGCTTGATGCAGTCCTGGTTGCATGCCGCAATGCAGCGGCCGCAGCCCACGCAGCGATCGTGGTCGATGGTGGCCACGTGCACCGTGTGAGTAGCGCCGCTGGCAAGCTCGCGCTCGCGGGTGCCGTCGAACGAGACAGCGTTGTGCGCGCAGATCTTTTCGCAGGCACGGCAGCCAACGCAGTGCTCGGTCGAGACGTTCGGCTTGCCGGCGGCATGCTGCTCCATCTTGCCGGCACGGCTGCCGCCTCCCATACCCAGGTTCTTCATGGCACCGCCAAAGCCGGCCTGCTCATGACCCTTAAAGTGGGTGAGGCTGATCACGATATCGGCATCCATGAGCGCCTGACCGATCTTGGCCTCGTGCACGTACTCGCCGCCCTCGACCGGGACGAGCGCCTCGTCGGTGCCCTTGAGGCCGTCGGCAATGATGATCTGGCAGCCCGTGGCATACGGGGTAAAGCCGTTCTGGTAGGCGGTATCGATGTGCTCGAGCGCGTTTTTGCGGCTACCGACATAGAGCGTATTGCAGTCGGTGAGGAAGGGCTTGCCACCCAGTTCCTTCACCACGTCCGCGACGGCGCGGGCGTAGTTGGGGCGCAAAAAGCTCAGGTTGCCCAGCTCGCCAAAGTGAATCTTGATGGCGACGAACTTGTTCTCAAAGTCGATCTGCTCAATACCGGCGTGACGTATGAGGCGCTTGAGCTTGTCGAGCTGGCTCTCGCGAGCATGCGTGCGCAGGTTGGTGAAGTACACCTTAGCGGGTGCTGCGGGTGCAGTTGCGGTCATAGATATATCCCCTCGGTCTATATGGCGTTACAGACATAGAGGATGGTACCAGTTAAAGCAGAGTTAAAGTCAAGTACGGCACCTAGTCATTGGGGACGTTCTTAAATGACTAGTCGCAAGGGACACTCTTTCGCCACCCGGCAGTTAGGGACAGTCCTTGCCAGCCGGCCGGCGAGCCGACGAATGGCAAGGACTGTCCCCGATGGCTACTCCTGGACTTTGAGGGCCTCGGCCAGACTGACGCGCTTGATAGAGCGCGTGTGCAGCAGCGCCACGACCAGGTAGGTCGCAAAGCCAATGCCCACGCACGCCGCCATGGACCAAGCGGGCACGTAGATCTCGATATTGCCGTTATAGGCGAGCAGCATCGAACGGAAGATGGCCGTGAGCGAGCCAATAATGACCGGCAGGCTCAGCACGAGTGACGCCGCCACGCACAGCGTGATCGAGCGGATGTACAGGTGCGAAATCTCGCCATCGCGATAGCCAAAGACTTTCATGTAGCTGATCGAACGGGCGCTGTGGTCGATCACAGCCTTGGTCAGCAGGTACATAAACAGCAAGAAAATGAACACCGCAAGTCCAACCATCATGCCGATCATTTTGCTCATCATACCGATGAACTGGTCGCCCACGGCGCGCATGTCGTCGGGCGTGGTGTCGCCGGCAAAGTAGCGCGCGTCGAGGTCGAGCTTCTCGTTGCTCACATAGCCGTTAAAGTAGGCGGCGTCGTTGCCGAACAGCTCGTTAAAGTCGTCGATGCTCATATAGACATTCATATCCGACTTAGAGCCCCAAACGCAGTCCTTGCCCACGTACTCAAAGGAATAATGCTCGCCCTCATACTTGTCATGGAGCGTGACCTTCTGACCCTCGCTCCAGCCAAACTTGTCGAGCAAGCCACCGCCAAAGACGACGCGTCCGTCGCCGACGTCCAGCCCTTTCCAGTAGCGCGAATCGGGCGAGATGCCGTAGACAGAAATCGTCTCCTCGCCATTACCATCGCCGCGGTCGTATTGCAGCTGGTAGACGGCGTATTTCTCGGCCTGCGCGATTGCGCCCGCGCCGTTGTCAATCGTGTTGACCGGGTGAATGTCGTCGTTGTCGGTGTCGATCTTAGAGGCCTTGTCAATCAGGTCGATAGCCTCGTCGCGGTTGCAGCCGAGGATATCGGCAAGGTCATCGAGGCGCGCATAAAGCGCATCCTTCTTGTCCTGGACCTTGGTAAGCGCATCCTGCGCCGCAGTCAGGCTCTCGGCAGACGGAGATGCGGTCGCGGCATCGGCTGCCGTCTGCGCCGCATCGGCCGCGTCGTCAAGCTCGTCATCGGCATCTTGGGCGGCGGAAAGCAGCGCGCCGTCAACCGACTGCAAGCGCTCGAGTGCTGACCACTGCTCGCGATCCTCGGCAGTGCCCTCGAGCTCCAGCGGCGCCTTGAGCGTGTACTGGTGCTCGGCGACCAGGCTTGTCTCGAGGTTGTCCGCGTAGTGCGTCATCGTGGGAAGAATCGCCAGGCCAAAGAGCAGCAGCAGCGAGGCAAACGCAATGCCCACAAAGAGCGTGGCAAAGTTGCCCAGGTTGCGCAGAAAGATACGCAGGCGGAAGCGGGAAACAAAACCCATGCGCTCCGGCAGTTGCATACCGCGCTTGGTGCCCGATTTGCCGCTCGCCTCGTGACGAAGGAACTGCAACGGCGTCTTGCCCATTTTGCGAAGCAGGCCCACCAGCGTGATGAGGATGAGCGCGGCGGCGGGAACCACGGCGCACTTCACAAAGATCTCCCAGCTCCAGTACACCTGGAAGGGCGGCAGGCTGTACGAACCGTAATAGAGGCTGCGCATGGGCTCGGTAAAGAACACAACGCCGAGCGCAGTGCCCAAAAGCGCCGCGACCACGCCCACGATGGCGGGAAGTGCCAGGTAGTGCAGCACGATCTCGCGACGGCGATAACCGCTGGCGAGCAGCGTGCCGATGATGGCGCTCTCCTCCTCGATGGTGGCGTCGGTAAGGACCACAAAGACGAACGCCATGATCACGATGATGATGTCGAGCAGCGTCATCCACATCATGGAGTCGCCGTCCACGTCATCGCGCGCATAGCCAATGCCCTGATTGGAATCGGCGTCGGTCAGATCGTCCACGCGCGCATCGGCGTCGGTCAGTGCCTCGACCATATCTTGCTCGGCGTCGATGCGGTCCGCGGTGGGGAGGTCGCGATCGGTAAAGGTGAAGGAGTAGGTGTAGGCGGGTGCGCCGCCGGCATCTTCGAGCGCGGCAAAGCCGCCATCGGTGACCTCGGCCACGCCGTACGTGATGGTGTTCACCGTAAAGTCCGAATTGTTGAGGAACAGCGCCTGACTATCGGGCTGGGTCATGATGCCGCAAATGGTGTAGGTGCGACCCTCGAGCTCGACTTTATCGCCCACGGACAGGTTGTTATTGGTGGCAAAGACACGGTCGATGGCCACCTCGTCATCCGCCTTGGGTTCCTTGCCCTCACAGTAGGACGCAATGTCCACCTTAGCGCGGTGCGCATAGGTGCGCAGCGTGCGCTTGGTGCCGTCGTCGCCGGCGGTCTTTTTGATGATGGCGTCGATGGAGAAATTCTTGTAGAGCGTGACGCCGCCGACGTCGCCGGCTGCGTCCTCGGCGGCCTTGAGTTGATCGTCGGTAGCCTCGAAGGAGGTGGTCACGCGGCCGTCCTCAATCGTGTACGCATCGCGCATGTCATCGATAAGGCAGCCGATGGAATGCGCTGCGAGCAAAAAGCCCGAGGTAAGGGCGATGCTTCCGCACATAAGCAAAAAGATGCCCAGGTACTTGCCGATATTGCGGCGCAGCTCGCGCGGGAGACGTTTTGCGAGAGGTGTCATGGCGCCGCCTACCAATCGAGCTCGGCGGCCGCAACGGGCGACTCGTTGAGCTCATCCTCGACGATGCGCCCGTCGCGCAGGCGCAGCACGCGATTGGCCATGCGCGCGATGGCGGCATTGTGGGTGACAATGATGATGGTGCAGCCGTAGGTGCGGTTGACATCCTCCATGAGCTGCAAGATTTCCTTGGACGTCTTATAGTCGAGCGCGCCCGTGGGCTCGTCGCACAGCAGCAGGCCCGGGTTTTTGACGAGTGCGCGGCCGATGGCACAGCGCTGCTGCTGGCCGCCCGAGACCTGGCGCGGGAACTTGTTGCGGTGCTCGTAAAGGCCCAGCGAACGCAGCAGGTCGTCGACATTGAGCGGGTTTTTGGACAGGTGCGCCGTGACCTCGATGTTCTCCTTAATGGTGAGGTCGGGCACCAGGTTGTAGAACTGGAAGACAAAGCCCAGCTCACGGCGGCGATACTCGCCCAGGTCGGTAGGCTTGAGCACCGTGAGGTCGCAGCCGTCCACCATGATAGAGCCGCCGTCGGCATCCTCCAGGCCGCCGATCAGGTTAAGAAACGTCGACTTGCCCGAACCCGAAGGTCCCAGCATGACGCAGATCTCTCCGCGGTTGATGGACGTATCGATGCCGTCGAGCACCGTCAGGCGCGCATCACCGTCGCCGTAGTGCTTTTTGAGATCCTTAACCTGGACGTAGGCTTCCTGCGTTGCCATGGTATCCCCCATTGTTAGCCTCGTACTACTTTATGAGCGTAATAGTAAACCTTGGCGAACTATTTTGGGGCGAGAGTGGGGATTTGTTTCAAGACTAGTCATTGGGGACGTTCTTAAATGACTAGCTGTTGGGGACACTCTTTCGCCACCCGGCAGTTAGGGACGTTCCCTTTCTGCCGGCAGCTGGGGACAGTCCTTGGCAACCCGGCCGGCAAGCCGGCGGTTCGGCAAAGACTGTCCCCAATGACTAGTCGTTTAAGTCTGTCCCCAATGAGTACCCAACGACTAGGCGGTTAGGCGCGGGATTTGTTGTGGGCGAGGGCTAGGCCTGCGGCGGCGATGGCCACGGCAAAGAGCACCGTGACGCCCAGGTCGCAGACAATGTCGCCCAGCACGGCGGACGTCAAATCCGAGGCGAGCGCCTTGCCGATCGCGTCGTTCACCCAATATGTCGGCACAAAGTGCGCCACCGTCTGCACGGCCGGGCCCATCAGCGACAGCGGCATCCAGGCGCCGCCCAAAAACGTCATGAGCATGCCAAGCAGGTTGCCCACACCGTTGAGCAGCTCCTCGCGCGCACCCAGGCTCGACAGCGCAAAGCCAACGGCCAGCGGCGTGCACGCCAGGGCAAACGTCGCTGCCAGCGCCAAGCACACACGGCCCGCGCCGACCTCGGCGACCGCGCCGGCAAAGCCCACGACGCCCATCATGCTCGACACAAACCAGATGCAGACGGTGATCACGGCGGCGGCTGCAAACACGGCAAGCGAGCGCCGGCGCTCGGAGATTGGACCGGCATCCATACGACGCACGCGCTCAGGCTCGTTCATGCCCGAAAACACCAAGCCCACCGACACGATGACCGACGAGATGATCGCGTACGCGCCAAAGTTGAAGTACGACTCGAGCGTGGCGGCGGCAGTCGAGTCGACCTTGACCTGCTCGATCTCGACCTTGGCACGCTTCGCGGCCGCATGTTCGGCGGCCTTGGCAACGTCGCCGTTAGAAGCAGCGGGCTCAAGCGCCGCCGCAGCGCCCGCGAGCGAGATCCAGCGCGAGGCCTCGGCAGACGAAAGCGCCGCCGCCATGGTACCGGCACCGTAAGTCACATCGAGCTTGGGCAGGGCCTCCCCCGCGTGGGCAGCCGCGACCAGGTCGTCCTCGAACCCCTCCGGGATAAAGAACACGCAGTCGGCGCTGCCCTTGGCGCTGTTGCTCTTGGAGAGCGCGTCCGCAAGGTCGTACGTGTCGTCGCCAACACCCGTGACCAGGTCAAAGCGCGACCCCAGATGCTTGGTAAGCGCACGTGAAAGATCACTGCCGTCGCGGTCGACCACGATCACGTTGGCGTCGTAGGGCTTGTACTCGGTGAGCTGCGACGAGTTCCAGCTTACCGATGCCGCGATGAATACGCCCATGAGCGAAATGAACACCGTGTAGATAAGCAGATAGAGCGGGTGTGCGAGCGCCATGCGAAGCGCGGTCTTAAAGGTGCTCATAGCGGCTCCTTCCAAAGATCAGCGTGGCGGCGGCAACGAACAGCAGCGCCATAAGGACCAGCGCGCCGGCACGAACGGCAAAAGGTCCCAGGTCCTCAAAGAAATACAGGCGGTTGAACATGTCGCAGATAAGCTTGACGGGGTTGAGCCAGCACTCAGCCGGGCAGGCGCGGGCGACGTCGTCGGCAAGCGCCATCGCTGGCTCGCCGTAGAGGCCGGCGAACAGGGCGCACGTGGTGGCAAAGCCCGTGAGGATGCCAGACTTGGACGCCTTGCCGCCCTTAACGGGAAGCGTGCCCACAAAGAGTCCCAAGCCCGTGGCGGCAAGCGCGGAAGCGGCGCCGCCCACCAAACACAGCCCCTCGCGCCCGCCAAAGTCGACGCCCACGACCAGGCGCACGTAGCCGATCGCGATCGTCATCGAGGCGAAGGAGACCAGCCACGAGCCGACAAAAATGCCGGCCAGCGACGCCGTCTTGGAAAGGCCGCCCACGCAGCGGCGCGCGCCAAGGCCCGACAGATTGGGCTGCAGGTCGACAACGCTCAAGGCGGCAAACTCGGCAGACATCATCGCGACCAGGCCAAAAAGCGCATAATAGTAGATGACCGTGCCATCGGGCGTGGTGCGTGTCAGGCTTACGCGGCGGGTGCCGCCCTCGAGCGACAGGGCGCGCGCAACCGCCTCCGGGTCGGCGAGCGCCGCCGGGTTGTCCTGGGCAATCTGGGACATGAGCTCGGCATTTTGCGTATACGAGCTCGCCACCGTCTCAAGGATGCTGCGGTCGGTGAGCACCGACGAGGCGCGCGAGCTGTCATAACTCGAAAGCAGTGTGAGCTTGGGCGTGCCCGCGGCATCGACCGTGTAGATGCCCGCGACCTCACCGGACTTGAGCGCACGGTTTGCGGCGTCCACATCCTCGCACTCGTGAATCTCGAGCAGTTGATCGTCGCTCTCCTTGGCAAGCGAGGTCGCCACGTCCTTAAAGGACGAAGCGCCCCAGGCTTCGTCAGCAACAACGGCTACCGGCACCGGATCGACCGTACCGTCGGAGCTGAGGTTCGCAAACATAAACATGAACATCGTTGAAAGCGCAATGGGAAAGATCGCGCCCCAGACCCATGTACTCGGCCGGCGCAGCAGCGTCTTGACCGTAGTGATGATGGTGTTGAACATGACTGCCCCCTAGTCGCGCAGCTCACGGCCGGTGATCTCGAGGAACACGTCGTTGAGGGTCGGCGGCTCGCTCCACACGCGGCCGAGCGCCACATCGGCGGCGCGCAGCGTGTCGAGGATGTCGACCAAATTGTGCGGGCTCGCTTCGCAGGTGCAGACGAGCTCGCCGCCGGACAGCTCAACCGAAAGCACGTGCTCGAGGGCGCGCAGCCGCTCGACCGTGGCGGTCTCGACGGCGCCGACCTCGACAGTCACGCGCTCGCCCATTTGAATCATGCGTTTGAGCTCGTCATTGGTGCCCTGCGCCAGCACACGTCCGCCGTCCATGATCATGATGCGGCTGCAAATCTGCTCGACTTCCTCCATGTAATGGCTGGTATACACCACCGTGGCGCCCTCGTCGCGCAAGCGGCAGATGCCCTCCAGGATAGCGTTGCGACTCTGCGGGTCGACTGCCACCGTAGGCTCGTCAAAGAAGATGAGCTCGGGCTTGTGCGCAATGCCGCAGGCAATGTTGAGGCGACGCGCCAGGCCGCCCGAGAGCTTGCCGGGGCGAAACTTGGCAAAGTCGCCCAGCCCGACAAAGTCGATCGCCTCGTCCACCAGCGCGCGGCGGCGCTTGCGGTCGCTAACGTAAAGGCTGCAGAAATAGTCGATGTTCTCACGCACCGTGAGCTCGTCGAACACCGCAACTTGCTGCGGGACCACGCCGATGCGGCGCTTGAGGTCGTAGCGGGCGGGCGTCATGGGCTCGCCGAACAGCTCGATAGTGCCTTTGTCGTAGGCGAGCAGCTGCAGAACACAGTTGATGGACGTGGTCTTGCCCGAGCCGTTGGGGCCCAGCAGGCCAAAGATCTCGCCGGGGGCGATGCTCAGGTTAAAGTGGTCGAGCGCGATAAGATCGTCGTAGCGCTTGACGAGGTTTTCGACGTGGACGATGTCTGTCATGAGGCGGCCCTTCTGTTGCTTGCGGCCCGGTACGATTGCATCATCGCAGGAGCGGCCGGCGCGCACCAGTGAGCTTTGTCACGAGTGCGGAGCTTGGTCGCACGACCTGCC
>CABVCF010000036.1 GCA_902496775.1 uncultured Collinsella sp. | reverse complement strand
CGGTCGTAGTTCCGCCGCCCACGCCTACAAAGACCGGGCACTCGGCGACGGTCAGCAGCGCTTGCGTAATGGCGGGCTGCGGCGTGAAAGGGTAGACCGCAAAGACGGCATCGGCGTTGGAGTTGCGGATAACCGCGACGTCGGTGGTGTAAATGAGCGACTTGATGCGTCGGCCGAAGAGCGTAAAGCCGCTGGCCTCCTCGATCTCGTCGGGCATGCGAAGGGCCGCCTTGCGCAAACGCCCGTCGATGGGCAGGGGCTCCATAGGGAGTAGGCCGTTGGGCGTGACGGCTACTTGGGGCTCGGTGAACTCGTCTGCGAGCTCGACCTCGGAGAAATCGACCGAGGCGACGATGTCCTCGTGAACCTCGGCGGGCACATCGATGGGAGCTTGGTCGTTTGCCGCGGCAGGCGTGTCGAAGGAGCTGGTGCCGACGAAGGCGTCGACGCGCTCATTTAGATCGTTGAGGGTATCCATGGAGGCTCGATTCTATGTGATGACGGCCGGCGCGATGCAGCCGGAATAGCGAATGCTAAATCGTTTGACGAGTTGATTTTTCCCCGCCGCGCCATCCGTTAGACCGAAGGGCCGGCGAACGTGAAGGAGCTGTGGTGGCGGGTATCGAGGTGCTATCTTGAATGTCCCGTTTAAAAGAGAGGTGACGCGGTATGGAATTGACAGCAATGTTTGGCTCGATTGGCCTGTGTGTGGCCGCAATCGTTGCCGCCGCGGTCATCTACTTTGTGGTCACGGCCATTAAGGGCAAAAGGGCCGAACGCAAGGAGCGCGCGATGCTTAAACAGCATCGCGACCAGCAGGGCAAACGCGCACAGAGATAGCTTGTTGAGTTTTGGATCCGTGCGCTAGCTGCGTTTTCGAATCAGGGCAATGTAGAAGCCCTCAAAGTCGCGGCTAGGCGGAATGGTGAGCGTGCTGGGCAGGCCGTTGGCGATGGCCGATACCTGACCCGCGGCAATGGCCTCGGTCAGAGCGTTGGACTCGACGCGCGGCTCCTCGCCGGCTTCCTGGGCGCGGCGTGCTTCGCTTTCGCTCGGCGTGCCGTCAAGGGGGATGAGCTCGCAGTCCATATGCTTGTCGAGGGCCTCTTGCAGGGCGTCCTCGTTTTCCTGCGGCATGATCGAACAAGTGGAATAGACGAGCGTGCCGCCCGGCTTGAGGGCACCCATGGCGCGGTCCAGAAGCGCGCGCTGCGAGCGGGCGCACTTGCTCAGCAACTGCTCGGTCAGGCCGCGCAGGCTTTTCTCGTTGCCGCTGATGACGGTGCCCGTGCCGGTGCAGGGGGCGTCGAGCAGGATGCGGTCGAAGCGGAAGAACTCGTCGAGCTCGCGTGCGTCGATGCGCATGACGGGCACGTTTTTGGCACCTTGGCGGTGGAGGTTGGACTCAAGCTTTTCGGCGCGGGGGATGTTCATCTCACAGGCGGTGAGGTGTGCCTGTCCCTGCGTGAGGGCGGCGATCTGCGTCGTCTTGCCGCCAGGGGCTGCGCACATGTCCAGGATGTCCTCGCCTGCCTGGGCGCCCAGGACCAACGGCGGCATCATGGATGACAGGCTCTGCAGGTAGATCTTGCCGTCGCGGTAGATGTCGAGGTCCCACAGATCGGAAACCTGGGCCTCGGGCAGGATGAAGGCGTCCGGATACCAGGTAACGGTTTGGTGGGCGATGCCGGCCTCGTCGAGTGCAGCGATGATGTCCCCGGCGGTCGCCTTGAGCGTGTTGGCGCGCAGTGTGACTGGGCGTGTGGCCGCGGCGCCAAAGCCTTCGATCATGAGCTCGGCATCGGCGGGGGCATAGGCGCCGGCGACCGTGTCGACCATAAAGCGCGGCAGGTCGGCGGCGTAGGGAAGGGCGGCAAGCTGGTCGGAAAGCTCGGTAGCAGCAAACTGCCTGAGCTTGAGCTCGGCCTTAACCTGCTTTTTCTGCTTACGACGACGCGGCTTGGACATCCGTCTTTCCTTCCCATTCCAGTAAAAGTAGTCAATTTGGGACGGGGCTATTTTGACTGCCTTTGACAAAACCGATCAATGTTGGTGCGACTACGGCAAAGTAGTCAAAATAGCCCCGTCCCAAATTGACTACTTTCCGGGCGCGTTGCGTTGGCCTAGTACTGGCTCTCGTGCTTGCTGAAGAAGTCGAAGCGCGGGGGCAGCGGCTTCACGCGGTGCTCGCCGGGCTTCTCGCCCAGGCTCTCCACAAACTCGTCCGTGGAGGCAAAGATGTTATCCCAGCTAAAGAAGGCGATCGGATCGACGTCGAAGTACTCGCAGATGAGCTCGCAGCCGGCTGGCACAATACCGTGCATGAGCACGGTCGCCACGCGCAGCTCGGTAAAGGCGTCGACGAGGGCCTGCGTCATGGCGACGTTGGCTGACTTACCCTCGAGCTTGTTGGCGGCCTTGGAGGCATCGCTCCAGCGCTTGTTGGCGGCACGCAGGTAGTCGTCGCACACGGCGAGCGCGCGGTGCGTCTCGAACTTGTACATGGCCTGCTCAAAGGCGAGAGCTGCCTGTTGGGCGGCTTCGACCACGGTGGCGGAGGCGGTACCGGCGGGGATGCAGCCGTTGCGATAGGGGCTCTCGTCGCCTTCCTTGACGGCGACGCCGTAGAAGCAGCTGCGGGCCAGGCGGTTAAAGACGCCGGTCAAAAGGGCGCTCTCCTTAAGGGCCGGATCGATGACGCGCTTGTCGTCGCAGGCGCGCACCTCGTTGCCGTCCTTGTCCTTGCCGGTCACGCGCGTGTCGTATGCCTTGGGACTAAAGCTCACCGGCTTCTCGGACAGGCCGAGCGACAGCCAGTGCGCGCGCATCTGCTCGCAAGTGTAGTGGTTGAGCAGGTCGTCTGCCGGCGGGGGAGGCGTCTGCGAGGACGAGCTCGCCTTTTTGCCCATGTAGAGCAGGTGATAGCAGGCGCTGACGGTGCTCTGCGTAAGGTCCCAACCCAGGGCCTCCCACATGGCGGTCTGCGCGATGCAGTAGAAGTAGATGTTGTCCTGACCGATGAACTGGTAGATCTGAGCGTCGTCAGAGCACCACCAGTCGCGCCAGTCGAGCGAGCTGTGCTGGTAGGTGGGCGCGGGGACCTGCGTGGAATCGGCGGCGGGCTCGCCCATGAGGGCGGCGTCCTGGGCGGCGACACCCTCGGTCACGCCGGCGGCCTTGGCATCGCGTGCGAGCGGGTGTAGCTGATGGGCGCCCACAGGCTCTCGGGCCAGCACCAGCAGGTGACGTCGGTCACGCCGTCGACCTCGGGCACCGGAACGCCCCAGTCGATGTTGCCGGTGATGCGGAAGGGCACGAGCGCCTTGCCGCTGCGGAAGCGCACGCCGCCGTTGGCGAGCACCGCGTGGGCGTCGTCGCGCTCCTTCCAGCTGGGGAAGGTGACGGTAAAGCTGCTCTTGTTGCCTTCGGGCTCCAGCACGGTGTGCTCGGGCAGCTGGTCCTCGACGGCGTCGAAGGCCTCGCGGAACTTGTTCTGGATGTAGAGCTGAGCCGGCAGCAGCCACTCCTCCATGGTCTTGGAGACCACGGAGCGAACCTGCGGGTTCTTGGCGAGCTTGGCGGTATAGGTCTTCATAAAGTCGAGGTAGGCCGGCAGGTCGAAGTAGAGGTTGTCGACCGGGCGCAGCTCGGGCACCTCGCCGGTGAGCTGGCTCTTGGGCGCGATGAGCTCCTCGGGCTCAAACTGGTGACCCAGGTCGCACTCGTCGGCATAGGCCTTCTCGGACTTGCAGCCCTGGATGGGGCAGCGGCCGATCACCTGGCGGCCGTTGAGGAACGTGCCGGCCTTGGCGTCGTAGAACTGCAGCGTGGAGCGTTTGGAGATGGTGCCCTGCTCGTGCAGGCGCTCGATAATCTCAGCGGTAACCTCGTTGTGGATCTGGGCCGCCGGCTCAAGGCCCGAGCCGCCGTAGATGTCGCAGCTGATGTTGTAGTTGTTGAGGGTCGCGGCCTGGCGGGAGTGGTTGGACTCGACGTACTCGCTAATGGACTTGTCGTAGTCCTCGTTCTCCTTGAGCTTGCGGTAGCTCTCCATGATGGGCGATCCGTAGCAGTCGGTTCCCGAGGTGAAGATGACATTCTCGCGGCCCAGGCGGTCGCGCAGGAAGCGGGCGAAGAAGTCGGCCGGGACAAAGACGCCGCCGACGTGGCCAAAGTGAAGGCCCTTGTTGCCGTAGGGCTCGCCGGCGGTAACGATGGCGCGGCGAGGCCAGCTGGGACGGTCGTTCATGGAGTATTTGGATGCCATGGGACTCCTTCGCATATAGTAAGGGCGCGGCCGGGCGCAAGGCCTGGCGACGCGGTGGTCAATTCGTGCATATCGTTCGACATTATCGCACATGCGGACGGGTACGTGGCAGGGGCGCTATCCTAAGATGCTATGAATGAGATTTCCAACATACATGCGTTTGAGGACGAGGATTTTCTGCACGCCTGCTTTGTGTGGGGGATGGTCGTGCTCGGCGCATTTGCCGTGTGCCTGGTGCCGGTGTTTATGCTGCTGGGTGGGCCCGCGGACCTGGATGCGGCTGACGCGGGCGGCTGGACCACGGTCTTGGGCTGGATAGTCGGCTTGGCTGCGGTTTCGGCGGCGTCATTTGCCGTGCACGAGTTGGTGCACGGCGTGTTTTTTAAGCTGCTGGCGCCTGCGGGCGCGCAGGTGACCTTTGGGGCAAATCGCGAGACGGCGATGATATATGCCTGCGCCGAGGGCGTGGTGTATTCACGCCGGCGGTACATGGCAGTTTGCCTGGCGCCGACGGTTGTTGTGACGGCGGCGTTTGCCTTGGGCTTTGCGCTCTCGGGCTATCCGCTGCTGTGCTACCTGGCGGCTGGTTTGCACTTGTCGGGCTGTGTGGGCGACTGGTATTACGTGCGGACCATTTTGCGCGACCGCCGCATTGTCGCCTGCGAGGACACGTCCTTTGGCGTGCGCTTTTTTGGTCAGTAGTCTTTTTGGGACGGGGCTATTTTGACTACTTTCCGGTTGATGCTGGTATTTGGGACCGCTTTACATCAAAAGTAGTCAAAATAGCCCCGTCCCAAAAAGACTACCCTGGGCAAGGATTGGGAGGAGATGCTGATGAAGCCGTTGCTGCTGCACGCTTGCTGTGCGCCGTGCTCGCTGGAGCCGGTTCGCCTGCTGCGCGAGGAGGGGTTTGAGCCCACGATTTGCTGGACCAACCCCAATATTCAGCCGCGCGATGAATGGCAGCGGCGCTTGGACGAGCTGCGCCGGTGGTGTGCCGACGGCGGCATCGAGCTTATCGAGGCAGGGGAGGACCGCGAGCGCTGGGAGACCGGCGTGGCACCGTTGGGTGCCGATCGACCCCGTCGCTGTCGCGCGTGCTATGCCCTGCGCCTGGCCGAGGCGTGCCGCGTGGCCCAGGAGCGCGGGTTTGAGTTTGTGGGCACGACGCTCGCCGTCTCGCCGTATCAGCTGTTCGAAACCTGCAATGATGTGTTGGAGCGGCTGGCTGCCGCTCGCGGTCTCACTCCGGTGATTCGCGATTTTCGCCCGTATTATCCCGAGGCCACGCGTCGTTCGCGCGAGCTGGGTATGTATCGACAGAATTATTGCGGCTGCCGATTCTCGGCCGTCGAGGCAGCCATGGACCGCGCCCGCATCCGCGACGAGCGCAAAGCTGCCAAAAAGTAGTTCATTTGGGACGTCAGCCTGCTAGGATGTAGAACGGACTTTAGCTATATAAGGAGAATCCGACGTGTCTATGCGTACCGATGATTTTGACTATAACCTTCCTGAGGAACTAATTGCCCAGGCTCCTGCCGAGCCACGCGACTCCTGCCGCCTGCTGGTGGTGGATCGCAAAGGCTCCGAGACAGGAACGCCGCTGGAGCATGGCGGCACCGTTGAGCACCGCATCTTCCGCGACATCATCGACTATATCGAGCCGGGCGATGTGCTCGTCATCAACAAGACGCGCGTGATGCCGGCCCGCCTGATCGGTCGCAAGTCGGGTTCGGGTGGCGTGGTCGAGACGCTGCTGCTCAAGCGCCGCGAGGACGTTGACCCGCTGGGCCACGTTTGGGAGTGCCTGGTCAAGCCGGGTAAGCGTCTGAAGCCCGGTGCTCAGATTGAGTATCGCGCCGGTGGCGCCCATGCGCCCGAGGGGGCTCCCGTGGTGCTGACGGCCGAGGTCATCGACTTTGTCACCGATAGCCGCGGCGGCCGTCTGGTGCGCTTTGAGCCGGCCGGTTGCAATGCCGCCGGCGAGCCGCGCACGCTCGACGAGGCCATCCATGCTGCCGGCCACGTGCCGCTGCCGCCCTACATTACCGATTACGAGGGCGATCCCGAGAAGTACCAGACCGTCTACGCCATGAAGGAAGAGCACTCGGCTGCCGCTCCCACGGCGGGTCTGCACTTTACCCCCGAGCTCATGGCCGCTATCGAGGCCAAGGGCGCCAAGTTTGCTGCCGTCGAGCTCGAAGTGGGCATCGATACCTTCCGCCTGGTGGAGGAGGACGATCCCACGCAGCACGTTATGCACACTGAGCGCTACCACGTGTCTCAGGAGGTTGTCGACGCCGTGCATAAGGCAAAGGCCGAGGGCCATCGTGTGATCGCTGTCGGTACCACGGCGGTGCGCTCGCTCGAGAGCGCGTTTGATGCCGATGCGCCGGTGTGCGATCCGGCCGTGACGGCGCGCTATTTTGAGGGCCGCGAGGACGGGGCCGATACGCTCGGCCGTGGCGACATCGTGGTACGCGAGAACGCTACGACGCAGCTCTACCTCATGCCCGGCTCGACTTATCACGTGGTTGACGCGCTGATCACGAACTTCCACGTGCCGCGCTCCACGCTCATGATGCTCGTGAGTGCGCTTGCCACCCGCGACCAGATCATGGATGCCTACGCTGCCGCCATCGAGGAGCGCTACCGCTTCTTCAGCTTTGGCGACGCCATGCTCATCTTGTAGGTTACGGCGTTTTACAAACGCCGTAATCGGTCGACGCTGCAAACCCGCCAGAGCGGCAATCTGCCTTTCAACTTCGGCGGCATGACCAGAAGGTCAATGCCGCCTCGTTTCAAGGCACCTTGCTCACTCTGGCGGGTTTTCGCTGACTTCGCCAAAACATCGGCGTTGCCCGACCAGTCGTTTTGGCACTTAGGGACGTTCCTTATGTGCCGACACTTGGGGACACTCCTTGCGCTGATAGTCGTTGGGTTAGTCGTTGGGGATGTTCTTGTTTGACTAGTCATTTAAGAACGTCCCCAACGACTAACTTCCTTCCCGTAACCTTTCCGCAACAATTCGACCTCCACGGCACCAGCGCCCGCCTGCTGTGCTCCCTGCGCTACACTTAGTCGCACTGTGGCGCTGCTGCGCCGTGCCCGAACCAAGGGAGACCCTCATGAAGAACACTCAGCTGCTGCTAATCAACGATATGTGCGGCTACGGCAAGGTTGCGCTTTCCGCCATGCTGCCGGTGCTGTCGCACATGGGCTACCGTATCCATAACCTGCCGACGGCACTTGTGTCCGATACGCTCAACTATCCCAAGTTCTACATCCACGACACCACGGAGTACGTGCGCCAAAGCCTCGCTATCTGGGAGGAGCTCGGCTTTGAGTTCGACGCCATCTCGACCGGCTTTATCGTGACCGAGGAAGAGACGCGTATCATCTCGGACTTTTGCCACCGCCGCGCGCAAAAGGGCACCAAGGTGTTCGTCGATCCCATCATGGGCGACAACGGCAAGCTCTATGCCGGTGTGCCCGAGTCCACGATTGGCCTTATGCGGCACCTGCTGGAGTGCGCAGACTACGCGGTGCCCAACTACACCGAGGCCTGTCTGCTCGCCGATACGCCTATTGCAGAGCAGATCACGCCCGATGAGGCCCGCGCCCTTGTGGACGCCGTGCGCGAGCTGGGTGCCAAGTCGGTGGTCATTACGAGCGCCGTGGTCAATGGCACGAACGCGGTTATCGGTTACGACCATGTGGCGGGGGAGTACTTCACGATTCCCTTTGAGCTCATTCCGGTTTATTTCCCGGGTACGGGCGACACGTTTTCGGCGGTGCTCGTCGGCCGCGTTATGGCAGGCTGGAGTCTGCAGCGCGCGACGTCCGATGCCATGCGCGTGGTAGCGGAGCTTATCGAGCGCAATGCCGACCAGGAGGATAAGTCCGCCGGCCTTCCCATCGAGGCCTGCCTGGATGTGATTGACCATGAGTAATGCTGGCGAGGGCGGCGTCAAGCCTGCGGACGAGAACAGGCCGCTCGGCGCGCCGCGTGGCAAGCGTCCGTGTATCCGCGTGAGCTGCGTGGACCAGCTGGGTGCGTGCCGCTGCCACCACGGTCATAAGCCGGGCGACGTTTTTGACTTCGACCGAGACCGCGGCAAGATGTGCGCCATGGCCTGCCATGTGGGCTTTCCCTATATCGATATCCTGCGCTATGGCGGAACCGTGCCCGGCAACGAGCCCGGTACGGCAAAGTTCTGCTGCCCCGAGGTCGATACGCTGAACGTCTGGCTTGCCGAGATCGTCGACGAATAGTCGAGCGCAATGTGACAAAGGGACAGTCCCTTTGTCACATTCGCCGGTGGTGTTCCTTCTATTGTGCTTGTAATCTCAAATCTCTGCATTTCATCCGATTTTAGGTTCTAAAAACTCTGCATTTCATCGATAATCAAGCGTATAAAACTTTGCATTTCATTTGATGACACTGAGGAGGGCCTATGCTGCGCAGGAAAATAGCGGCAGAGCTGGAGCGTTGGCTGAAGTCTTCCGAGCAAAAGGCCTTGTTCATTACGGGTTCTCGCCAGATCGGCAAAAGCTATTCGATTCGCGCATTTGGCAAAGCCAACCATGCAACCTACATCGAGCTTAACCTCATGGAAAATCGCCAGGCAAAAGATGCTCTTCTCGAGGCGCGGGATGCCGATGATTTCATCAGCAGGGTGACGCTTCTTTCGGGAAAGTCGATTGCGCCAGGCAAAACGCTTGTGTTTATCGATGAGGTCCAAGAAGCCCCCGACATCATGACGATGGCAAAGTTCCTTGTTGAGGACGGGAGGTGCCGCTGGGTGTTTTCGGGGTCAATGCTCGGGACCCAGTTCAAGGGCGTCAGGTCCTATCCCGTGGGGTATGTCCACGAGCTTAGGATGTTCCCGCTCGATTTTGAGGAGTTTTGCTGGGCAACCGGAGTGAGCGAGGGGGCTCGCCAAACGATACGTGACGCGTGTATCAGCGAGAGGCCCATTCCTGATTACATTCATGACGCGATGATGGCAAACTTCAGGACCTATACCGTTGTCGGCGGAATGCCGGAGGTCGTGCAGCGTTTCCTTGACACGCAGGGCGACCTTGCCTCTGTTCGTCAGCTACAGTCCGAGCTCAACGAACAGTACCGACGGGATATTTCCAAGTATGCAAGCGGGCGTGCCCTTCAGGTGCAGAGCATCTACGATCAGCTCCCCATTATGCTTGAGGGCGAACACAAGCGTTTCGTGCTCAATTCCATTGACCCCAAGGCGCATTATGAGAAGTACCAGCGAGATTTTGTCTGGCTTGTCGATGCCGGCGTTGCTCTCAAAGCCGATATCGTAACCGAGCCAAAGTCGCCCCTGCTCAAGACGGCACGGCCATCGCAGTTCAAGCTATACCAATCGGATACGGGCATGTTGATGGCGCGCTACCCCGTTGGAGTCGCCCAAGCGGCGTATCTTGATAGCAAGGAGCCCAACCTGGGCGGCATTTACGAAAACGTGGTGGCCCAGCAGCTGGCTGCCCAAAATCGCCAGCTTTACTACTATCAGACAAAAAAGCGCGGTGAAGTGGACTTTGTGGTCGACGGGCCGGATGGGACGGCTGTTCCGATCGAGGTTAAATCGGGCTCCTATTACCACGCGCACGCTGCGCTCGGTCATGTGCTTGATACGGCTGAATATGGCGTAAGGCTCGGGATTGTTTTCTCGAGAGGCAACGTTGAGCGCAACGGAGCGGTTCTCTATTTGCCGCTATATGCGACCTGGGCCCTTTCGGATGTTTTGGGCGACTCCTGTGCCAAGGGGATAAAGCTGGAGGTCAAGCCGGTCTAGGGCCGGTCCCGGATGTGGCAAAGGGGCAGTCCCTTTGTCACATTCATGAGCGTGGATTTTCTCCCGTTTAGGGCGCACTTGAACGCTCAAAGCGGGAGAAAATCCACGCTCATTTTTCATGTGGGAGATTATCCACGCTCGTTTCGCGCCGAAGGCGTGGCCCGCGGCCTCGCTTGCCTACAGCTGCTCGAGCATAGCGGTGCAACCGGCGAGTACATCGCGGTAGGTGGCGTCGAAATTGCCGGTGTACCAGGGGTCGGCCACGTCGCCGGGGCGATCGGTCCAATCGAGCAGGCGCGAGATCTTGCCATCGGGGTCCTTCCCAAAAATTCGGTACAGGCCGCGGGCGTTCTCGTCGTCCATATAGACAATGTGGTCCCAGTCGCCATACTCTGCGCGACGCACCTGACGTGCACGATGTGCGACGACGGGAATCCCGACTTCACGCAGCTTGGCAACGGTGCCACGATGCGGCGAGTTGCCGATTTCCTCGGTCGACGTTGCAGCGGAATCAATGACAAACTCCGCCTCGCGTCCAGCGCGGCGCACCAGCTCGGTAAACACGGACTCAGCCATCGTCGAGCGACAGATGTTCTCATGACAGATAAACAGTACACGTTGCATATGCGGTTTCCTTTCGATCGCCATCATCGAGCTCGAGTATCGCATCTACGCCTGCGCCATCGCCCTCTTGCGTTCCCAGCGAGCCAACTTAATCGTCACCAGCGTAAGCACCCAGGCCACAAGCGAGAACACGGCACCGACCGCGCCAACGTAGGCAATGCCAGCTTCGCTTACCACGGCGCCGCCCACTGCAGTGCCAAACGAGATGCCGACGTTAAACGCCATGGGCTCCACCGAGCTCGCGAGCACCATCGATTTGGGATGGCGGCTGCGAGCCACGTCCATAAAGTGCGTGATGCACGACACCGAGAACAGGTACATGAGCATCGCCAGGCTAAAGACAAAGACAAGTGCGAGCGGCATGGCAGCGCCTACGGCAAACAGCCCAAACAATGCCGCCGCCTGCAGCACAAACGTCACGAGTAGCGCCTTCATGCCAAAGCGCGCATCGATCCATCCGCCCAGGATGTTCGAGATCAGGCAGAACACGCCGTAGGCCATAAGCGTGGTACTGGCTTCGACCGTGCCCATGCCCAGCACCTGCTCAAGATAAGGCGTCACGTAGCCGTAGAACACATAGACCGAGCCCACGCCAAACAAAAAGATGAGCATGCCGGTGATGATGCTCGGCTCGCGTAGCAGACCCGCCTGCTCGCGAAAGGTGGCAGGCTCGTCGGTTTGCCCGGCGCGCGGCATAAACGCCACGAGCGCTCCGCAGATCAGAACGGCAAAGGCCAGCGTGCCGTACATGGCCACGTGCCAATCGAGCGTGTCGGCCACAAACTTGCCGATCGAAGTGACAAAGACCATCGCCACGGAAAACGCGCCGTACACCACCGAGATGGCAAGCGAAGTTTGCTGCGGGGACAGCAGCTCGGGGATATACGTCACGCCCACGGCGAGCAGTGCGCCCGAGACGGAGCCCAAGATGATGCGCGAGGCGAACAGCACTTGAAAGTTGGGTGCCAGCGCCATGACCAGGTTGCCGAGCACAAAGACGATGCTATAGCACACGAGCAGCTGGTAACGACGGAAGCGCCCCGTGCTGAGCGCAAGCACTGGCGTCGCGATGGCGTAGACAAGCGCAAACACGCTAATAAGTTGGCCTGCGGTGGCAAGCGATACGCCGAGTTCCGTCGCTAGGTCGCTTTCGATGCCGATGACCACGAACTCGGAGCAGCCGAGCGAGAATCCCAACAGCACGAGCAGCGCCAGGCAGAGCTTGGTGCGTGCGGGGGAGAGCGCGGCGGCAGTTGACTTACTTTTTGGCGTGGTTGCGGCGGTCAAGGTTGTCACTCCAATGTCGCATGAATAAGCGGGATTCAATCCCTGCAACTCTAACAGAATGTGACAAAGGGGCAGTCCCTTTGTCACATTGCGCTGCCGGCCAGTTGCCTAAACCGTCACAACATTCGATGAAAATCTCGAAATCGAGGAAAAGCGTCGAATGTTGTGACGGTTTTTGTGTCCGGCGCGGGTGAGCTTCGGTGTCGTCTGGGGGTATAAAACTAGCGAGTGTTTATTTGCGAGGCCTAAGGGGCGCCCCGTATGGATATCGATAACTTTGAATGGTGGTATAGCGAGGGTGAGGCTCCGGACGAGGGGTGGGACGAGCCTACGCCGCGTGGCGTGTCGAGCGACGAGGACGAGACCGGCAACGACGTCGCCGCCGACTCGGACGCCGCCCTCGATTCCGTCGAGCCCCTGACCTTCGAACAAGCTTGGGCCCAGGCCGAGGCAGACGAGGCCAAGGCCGACGCTACGGCCACGCTCGGCGAGCCAGCCGACATGTCGATCTCGCCGGCAAAGACCCCGCAGCCGCGTCACACCATCGATCCCGACAGCACGGCATCCTTCAGTATTCTCGACGTGCCCTCGCAGGGCGCTCAGGCGCCCGCGCCCACACGTCGCCCCAATCTGTCTCGCGAGGAAGATGCAGGACGTCGCTCTCCGCTTGGCCCCATCCTTATCGCCTTCATGGCCGGCGTTATCGCATGCTCGGTAATTGGAAACGTCTGGAGCCATGTTGAACAACAGCGAAAAGACGCCGCCAAGGTCGAGATGTCTGTCGAGCAATCGCTCGGCCGCACGCGCTCGGTACATGTGTCGGTCGAGGTCAAGGACGGCGCGACGTGGGACACCGCGCGCGGCGACAGCCAAATGCTCATCCACATCGTGGGGCGCACGCTCAAAGGGCAGACGATTGACGAGTACCAATACGTTAATTCCGAAGGTGACGGCATCGAGCTCAAGCCCGGCGACTACGAGCTCACGGTCGATGAGCCGCCTGTCGCCACCGACGGCACGCGCTTTCGCGCCTCAAAGCGCATGGTTCCCGTGAGCTTTAACTCGCAGGCGCCCGATACGGTCGACACCACACCGCAGGGCGGGTTCGACCTTTACGTAGATACCCAGTAGGCGCTCGCCGCTCATTCCGCTATGGCTACTCAATAATCGCCTGCCGTCCCGTCCCGCCGCCAAGAGTGGGACAATAGCCTTCGACACTATTGTTTACTTTTGGAGGAAGTAGCATGTCTACCGTCACTACCATCAAGCGCGGCGGCCTCACCGCGGCCATCGATTCCATGGGCGCCCAGCTCACGAGCCTTGCCCTCAACGGCAACGAGTATCTGTGGCAGGGCGACCCCGCCTTTTGGGGCAAGCACGCGCCCATCCTGTTCCCCATTGTGGGTTCGCTGCGCAACAACACGGCAACGTCTGCGGCCGGCACCTGCGAGATGCCGCGCCACGGACTCGCGCGCATCGTCGAGCACGAGCTGGTCGAGGTTTCGGAGGACGGCTCCTCGGTAACTTACGAGATCACCGATACGCCCGAGTCGCTCAAGGCCTTTCCGTTCCACTTTAAGCTCAACATGACCTATGCCCTGACCGGCGACGCCACCCTCACGCAGACCTTTGCCGTCACCAATACCGGCGACGTGGACCTGCCGTTCTCGGTGGGCGGCCACCCCGCATTTAACGTGCCCGCCCCCGGTGCCGAGGACGAGGCGTTCGAGGATTACGAGCTGGCGTTTACCGAGGCTTGGACTAACGAGGCTCCTATCATCACGCCCGACGGTCTTATGACGTTTGAGGGCAGCTATAAGGCTCCCGACAACTCGGACGTGCTGCCCATCACGCACCGAAGCTTCGATAACGATGCCATCATGTTCACCGATACTCCGGGCTCCACGCTCACGCTGCGCGGCCGCAAGTCGGGCCACGGCGTCAAGATCGACTTTGAGGGCTTTAAGTACATTGGCGTGTGGTCTGCCGCCAACGACGCTCCGTTTGTGGCGCTCGAGCCCTGGACCGGTCATACCACCATGGACACCGAGGACGATGTCTTTGAGCACAAGGTCAACACCATCACCCTGGCCCCGGGCGAGACGGACAAGCGCAGTTTTAGCGTTACCTTGCTCTAGAGGTTCCGCCGCTCGGTCGATGCTGCGCGTCGTCCAGAGCGACAAGTTGTCATTCAAAAGGCAAGGCATAGACCTTCTGGTCATGCCTTGCCTTTTTCATGCCACTTGTCGCTCTGGACGTCGCTCGCCGGCACTGCCAAAACATCGGCGTCCCCAATGATTACCGTGTGTCTATTAATTTTTCGAGCTTGTGCTGCGCTGCTGGTTGCTGGCGTATATCCTGTTAAGTCGTCAGCATACGATTCAACAGGGAAGGCAGATTATGCATTCTCCCCATCAACGCGACGCGCATCCACAGCCGGTATGCAGCCGTCGCATCTTTTTGGGTAGTGCTCTCGCTGCGAGCGCTTCTGTCGTCGCCGGCGCACTTGCCGGTTGCCAGCGCCCCTCCACGCTGGAAGTAGTTCAGCCCACGACGGGCGGCGGTCGCGACGACCTGTCCGATTCCGTGATCGGCAAGGACAAGATCCGCATCGGCATGGAGGCGGCCTACGCCCCGTACAACTGGCAGGTCTCCGAAGCCAGCGAGTACACCATCCCCATCGACAACGTGCAGGGCGCCTATGCCGATGGTTACGACGTGCAGATCGCCAAGATCGTCTGCAAGGCCCTCGGCGGCGAGCCCGTTGCCGTCAAGCAGAGCTTCTCGGGCCTTATCGATTCGCTCAACAACGGCCAGATCGACCTCATCATCGCCGGCATGAGCGCCACGCCCGAGCGCGAGGAGTCCGTCGGCTTTTCCGACCCGTACTTCATCGGCTACTTTGGCCTGTTCGTAAAAGAGGGCTCGCCCTACCAAAACGCGACCAAGCTCAGCGACTTTAGCGGCGCAACGGTCCTCGGCCAAAAGGACACCATGCTCGATACCGTCATCGACGAGATCCCGGGCGTTGTCCACAAGAACCCGGTCGATTCGGTTCCCACGGTGTTTTCGAACCTGCTGCAGGGCACTTGCGACGCCGTGACCTACAACACCGAGAATGAGAAGGGCTATATGGCCCAAAACCCGGGTATCGTGCCGATTCAATTTGCCGAGGGCGAGGGCTTTAAGCAGGAGGTCACGGCAAACGTCGGCTGCCGCAAGGGCTCGGACAAGCTGCTTAAGCTCATCGACAAGACACTCAAGGGCATTAGCCAAGAGGAGTGCGACCAAATGTGGGACGCGTGCCTCGACCGTCAGCCGGCATAGGGAGGCAGCATGAAAACCATCAATCGCCTGGCCTCCTTTATCAAGGCCGACCATCGCTATGTATATCTGGGCACGAGCGTTATCGCGGCGCTCGGTCTGGCGTTTAGCCAGCGCAACCCCACGCCGTTGAGCTTCTTGGCGCCTACGGGCGTCTTCCAGGATTGCCTCTGGGCAATCCTTTGGGCCTGGCTCGTCGCGTCGGCGGCAGCGCTCATCACCAAGCTCATGCACTGGAACGACTATCGCGAGAAATCTCCGTTTGCTTCCGACCGCTTCCGTCACGGCGCGCGCCTGGGCAGCTATGTCGTCGTTGCCATTGCGGCGATCTTCTTTATCGACCGCTGCGTCATGTCGTTTATCGACCTGGTGCAGGTGAGCATTGTCTCGGATTCCAACCCCAGCGACTTTTTGTCGAGCCTGGTCTACATGACCTACAAGAGCGGCGACTTCTTCATTCGCGGTATCGAGATCACCATCGCGCTTGCCACCTTCGGCACCGTCATTGCATTCTTCCTGGCGCTGCTCTTCGTGTTCCTGCGCATTCAGACCTTCGATCGCGTGGACAACGACCTGGTGCGCTTCTTTAAGAGTATCGGCCGCGGCTTTGCGACCGTCTACTCCACCATCGTACGCGGCACGCCCATGATGGTGCAGGGCCTGCTCATCTACTACGCGGGCTTTACCGTTCTGCGCGGCATGGGCTTCGAGACGGCGCAGGCCAACCAGATCTGGAGCACCTTTACCGCGGGTCTTGTCACCATTTCGCTCAACTCCACCGCCTACATGATGGAGGTCCTGCGCGGCGGCATCGAGTCCATCGATCCCGGCCAGGCCGAGGCGGCGCGCTCGCTGGGCCTTTCGCAGTGGCAGGCTATGCGCAAGGTCGTGTTCCCCCAGGGCATTAAAAACGCGATTCCGGCGCTCACCAACGAGCTCATCATCAACATCAAGGATTCGTCGGTGCTCTCGGTCATCGGCGTGTTTGACCTCATGTACGCCACCACCACCGTCGCCGGCGTGTACTACCGCCAGATGGAGGTCTACTGCGTGGCGCTCGTGGTCTACCTGATCCTGACGCTCGTGGCGAGCCGCCTGCTCGAGGCCTTTGGCAAAAAGCTCGGCGCCGAGGCTCCGGTCACGCTGCCCAGCTCCAACTAGGCTCAAGACGAGGAGAATTATCATGGCAGATACCGCCATTACCGGCGTTGCGGCCGCCGCACAGACCAATGAGCCGCTCATCCGCGTTGAGGGCCTGCGCAAGAGCTTTGGCTCGCTCGAGGTACTCAAGGGCATCGACCTGTCCGTTAACCCCGGCGAAGTCGTCACCATTATCGGCGCCTCGGGTTCGGGCAAGTCGACCTTCCTGCGCTGCCTCAACCTGCTCGAGACCCCGGACGCGGGCCACATCTGGTTCCACGGCCAGGACCTCACGGCCGAGCGCTGCAACATCAACAAGCTGCGCGAGGACATCGGCATGGTGTTCCAGGGCTTTAACCTGTTCAACAACATGGATGTGCTCGACAACTGCACGCTCGCGCCCGTCACGCTCAAAAAGATGAGCAAGGCCGAGGCTGAAAAAATAGCGATGGAGCATCTGACGAGCGTGGGACTCGAAAAGTTCGCGCACGCCGCCGTGGGTCGCCTGTCCGGTGGTCAAAAACAGCGCGTGGCCATCGCTCGTGCCCTATGTATGAATCCGCAGATCATGCTGTTCGACGAGCCGACCTCCGCACTCGACCCCGAGATCGTGGGAGAGGTGCTCGAGGTCATGCGCAAGCTCGCTGCCGACGGCATGACCATGGTCGTCGTCACGCACGAGATGGCCTTTGCCCGCACGGTGTCCGACCGCGTGGTCTTTATGGACAAGGGCGTAGTGCTCGAGGATGCCGCGCCGGCGGAGCTCTTCGGCAATCCCAAACACCAGCGCACCCGCGAGTTCCTCTCGCGTTATCTCGAGGACAAATAACCGACCGCAAACGCTTATGTGGCAGGGCCGCTCCGGTGGGGCGGCCCTCGTCATCACAATCGAAAGGATGTCATGGCCGAGGTTTGGCGCTTTTTTGCGCATGAGGATGATTTTGCCGATTTGGACAAGGCCGGCGCATGCGAGCGCCTGGGCCGTGTGCTGTCGTTTCCGACCATTTCGAGCATGGATGCCGAGGCGGTGGACTGGCAGCCGTTCGACGACCTGCGCGCGTATATGCAGCAGGCTTGGCCGCACGTGTTCGCGGCGGGCGAGGTCGAGCTTATCGATCATTCGCTATTGGTGACGCTTAGCGGTTCCGACCCTGCCCTCAAGCCCATTATGCTCATGGGCCACATGGACGTGGTTCCCGTGGTGCCGGGCACCGAGGACGATTGGACGCACGCCCCCTTTAGCGGACATGTGGACGATGCCTACATTTGGGGCCGCGGCGCCATCGACATGAAAGACCAAGTCGCAGGCATTCTCGAGGCGGTTGAGTATGCGCTGGCGCACGGTTGGCAGCACGAGCGCACGCTGCTCCTCGCCTTTGGCCAGGACGAGGAGACTACGCAGTACGGCGCAGGCGCCATCGGCCGCGCGCTCGAGGAGCGCGGCATTGAGCTTGAGTACCTGATCGACGAGGGTGACTACCGCATCGTTCCAGCTGCCGAGTACGGCGCGGGCGAGGGCTGGCTTATGCATGCCGACCTTGCCGAGAAGGGCTACGCCGATATTGTGCTCAAGACGAAGAGTGAGGGCGGGCATTCGTCCAACCCCTACGGCGGCACATCGCTCGAGGTGCTGAGCCGTGCCATCACCGCAATCTGCGATATCGAATGGCCGACGCGCGTCACGGACCTGCTTGCCGCACAGCTCGTCGAGCTGGGGCTTTACACGGCCGACGAGATTGCCTCCAACAAGGACACCATCGTGCGCGAGTGCCTCGCCAGCAAGAAGCTCTATCCGCTCGTGACCACCACCTGCGCGCCCACGCAGATCGAGGGTGGCAGCACCGGCGCCAACGTAATGCCGCAGGATATGTGGGCCAATATCAATTTCCGTATGCTCGAGGGCACGAGCGTGGCCGATGTCGTGGCCCGCTGCCGCGTCGCCGTTGCCGAGGCGGGGCTCGCCGACCGTGTCGAGGTCGAGCTCGGCCCTGGCAGCTCCGAACCCTCGCCGTCTCCGCGCATCGGCGGACCGGGACTCGAGGCGGTTCGCTCCATCGCCGCCCGCTATTTCCGTGATCCAAAGGGGACGGAGGAAAACGGATCATCCGAGCCGTTGGCGATTGTCCCCTCGACCGTGATCGGCGCGACCGACGCTGCCAACTACCAGCGCATTTGCTCCGAGTGCATTCGCTTCTCGGCCTTTGTGGTCGACGATGACGAGTGCGATTGCGGCGTCCACGGCACCAACGAGTGCATTACCCGCCGCGCCTACCTCCAGGGTGTCCGCTTCCTCATCGCCCTGCTCCATACGCTCTAGCCAAAAAGCAAGCCCTTGGTGCAATGGGGCCAGGTTTGTTTGCACCAATCATTCCGTGCGGGTTATATGCAGGTTTGCCTGCGCACGCTATCATATATGGGTTAGACCGCAACTATGTACCCCATACGCGAAGGGATGCGCATGTATCTGAAGATCGACATGCTCTAGCTGGACTTACCCCCGCAGCGGCGCCCCGCGCCCCATCAATTCTGCCGATTTTCGCCTTCACGCATATAAAGGAGTCCGTCATGCGCGACAAGCTCGAAAAGATCATCAAGGCCTACGAGGAGCTCGAGAAGAAGCTTTCCGACCCGGCCGTCGCCTCCGATATCAAGGAGTTCACGCGTCTCAACAAGGAGTACGCGCACCAGTCCGACCTCATCGCCGCCTCGCGCGAGTACATCGGCGCGCTCGATGACATCGAGGCTGCCAAGGAAATGCTGCACGATACCACCGATGCCGATGAGAAGGAGATGCTCCAGATGGACATCTCCGAAAACGAGGCCAAGCTTCCCCAGCTCGAGGAAGACATCAAGTACATGCTCATCCCGAGCGACCCCAACGACGACAAGAACACCATCGTCGAGATTCGCTCCGCCGCCGGTGGCGACGAGGCGGCCATCTTCGCCGGCGACCTGTACAAGATGTATCAGCGCTTTTGCGAGTCGCGTGGCTGGAAGACCACCGTGCTCGATTCCAGCCCCAGCGAGGCCGGCGGCTTCAAGTCCATCGAGTTCAAGGTCGAGGGCGACCGCGTCTACTCCGTTATGAAGTACGAGTCCGGCGTGCACCGTGTCCAGCGCGTCCCCAAGACCGAGTCCCAGGGCCGCATTCAGACCTCCACGGCTACCGTCGCCGTACTTCCCGAGGCCGAGGAGATCGACGTCCAGATCAACCAGTCCGACCTGCGCATCGACACCTACTGCGCCTCCGGCCCTGGCGGTCAGTGCGTTAACACTACCTACTCCGCTGTGCGAATCACCCACCTGCCCACCAACACCGTGGTGCAGTCACAGGAGCAGCGTTCCCAGATCCAGAACCGCGAGGTCTGCATGCAGATGCTGCGTGCCCGTCTGTACGAGATGGAGCTCGAGAAGCAGCAGGCAGAGCTCGGTGCCGAGCGCCAAAGCCAGATCGGCCACGGCAACCGTTCCGAGAAGATCCGTACCTACAACCAGCCCCAGGACCGCGTGACCGATCACCGCATCGGTTTCAACTCCACCTACAACGGCGTCCTTCTGGGCGATCAGCTCGGCACCGTCATCGAGGCGCTCGCCGCCGCCGAGCGAGCCGAGAAGCTGGCACAGGCCGTGTAGGTTACGCGGTTTTACAAACCGCGTAACGACTCGACGCTGCGCGCCGCCCAGAGCGACAATTTGTCATTCAAAAGGCAAGGCAT
>CABVCF010000035.1 GCA_902496775.1 uncultured Collinsella sp. | reverse complement strand
CGTCGAGCCGTTACGCGGTTTGGTAAAACCGCGTAACCACTAGTTTGGTACCTTGACATTCATTTCTCATGCTCCTAGATTGGTTAGGCACAAAACAATTCCACTACCTAACTAAAGAAAGGAGCAACACTAATTCATGTGCGATGAACCTCTTAACCTTTGTTCGCACGAGCCCGACGGCGACCCGTCACAGCCGGCGGATGCACCCGAAGCGGTTAGCTCAGAAGACAAGCTTGCCAAGCGCATCCTCAATGGCCTGGGCTTTTGCGGCCATTACATGCATTTTCATGGCGGAGGCGTGTCCGGCAAGGCGCCCATCATCTGCCTGCTGGCCAAGCAACCCGGCGGCGAGATGTCGCAGCAGGAACTCGGCATGCACTTTGACCTCAAGCCGGGGTCGCTTTCCGAGATCCTGTCCAAACTCGAGCTCAACGGCCTCATCGAGCGCAGCCGTAACCCCAAGGATCGACGGCAGCTCACCATTCGCCTGACCGAAACCGGCCGGGAAAACGCCCGCATCGACCAGGCAGCCCGCATTCGCTTTAGAGAGCAGGCCTTTAGTGCCCTCACCCACGACGAGCGCGAGCAGCTCGCCGAAATGCTCGAGAAAATCCGTGTAACCTGGGAGGAACTGGATGATTAAAACCCTCATGGGCAGCATCCGCGACTATATGAAAGTCACTGTTGCCACGCCATTGCTCGTGCTTGGCGAGGTGCTCTGCGAGATGCTGATTCCATTTATCACCGCCAACCTGATCGACGCCATCAAAGACGGCGCCACCGTAGCCGAGATGCTTCCCACCGCGGGCTTTTTGGTGCTCATCGCGCTGACGTCGCTTGCTTTTGGCGCCGCTGCCGGCGTCACCTGCAGCCATGCGAGTTGCGGCTTCGCTAAGAACCTGCGTCACGACCTGTTCTACAAGATCCAGACATTCAGCTTTGCCAACATCGATGAGTTCTCGAGCTCCTCGCTCGTCACGCGCCTGACCACCGATATCAACAACGTGCAGCAGGCCTTTATGATGATCATCCGTATCGCCGTGCGCGCGCCGCTGGTATTGATCTTCGCCTTTACCATGGCATTTATCATGGGCGGCAGCGTCGCCATGGTCTACCTGGTCATCATTCCGCTGCTGGGCTTTGGGCTGTTCTTTATCATCTTTAAGGTGCGCCCCATCTTCTCGCGCGTGTTCCACAAGTACGACGCCCTTAACGAGTCCGTCGAGGAAAACGTCACCGGCATGCGCGTAGTTAAGAGCTATGTGCGCGAAGACTTCGAGAAGGAGAAGTTCGCGACCGCTGCGCGCGACGTCCAGATGGACTTCACCCGCGCCGAGAAGCTGCTTGCCTTTAACAACCCCATGATGAACATCTGCGTCAACGGCGCGTTTGTCGTCATCATCTACCTGGGCTCCAAGCTCATCATCACGAGCCAGGGCACGCTGTTCGACGTGGGCCAGCTCTCCTCGATCTTTACCTATGGCTTCCAGATCCTTATGAGTCTGATGCAGCTGTCGATGATCTTTGTCATGGTGACCATGGCCGACGAATCGGCGCACCGCATCACCGAGGTGCTGGCCGCCGAGCCCACGATCGCCGATCCCGCCGAGCCCGTGCTCGAGGTCGCCGATGGCTCCATCGACTTTGACCACGTGAGCTTTAAGTATTCCGCGCATGCGAAGCGCCAGGCGCTCGACGATATCGACCTGCACATTAAGAGCGGCGAGACCATCGGCATCATCGGCGGCACCGGCTCGGCCAAGTCCACGCTTGTAAACCTCATCGCCCGCCTGTACGACGCCACCGAAGGCACCGTGCGCGTGGGCGGCGTGGATGTGCGCGACTACGACTTGGACGCTCTGCGCCACCAAGTGGCCATGGTGCTACAGAAAAACGTGCTGTTTAGCGGCACCATTGCCGAGAACCTGCGTTGGGGAGACCCGAACGCCACCGACGAGGAAGTCCGCGAGGCCGCGCATCTGGCCCGCGCCGACGAGTTTGTCGATGGCTTCCCCAAGGGCTATGACACCTGGATCGAACAGGGCGGCTCCAATGTTTCCGGCGGTCAGAAGCAGCGCCTGTGCATTGCGCGTGCCCTGCTGCGTCGCCCCAAGATCTTGATCCTGGACGACTCCACCAGCGCCGTCGACACCAAGACCGACGCCAAGATTCGCGCAGGGCTGGCAAGCTATCTGCCCAACACGACCAAGCTCATCATCGCCCAGCGCATTAGCTCCGTGCAGGACGCAGACCGCATCATCGTCATGGAGGGCGGCCGTATCGCGCAGATCGGTAACCACGACGAGCTGCTCAAGACGAGCGAGATCTACCGCGAGACCTTCACCTCGCAGAACAAGATGTCCGCCGAGGGCGAAGGGGCCGTCGAGGCCGACACCGAGGCATCCGTAACGCAAGCTCAGACCCAGGAAGGAGGCGAGGCACATGAGTAAGGCAACGACCGCCGAGCGCGCGCTCAACCGCAAGGGTGGCACCATGTCGCGCCTCATCAAGACGCTCTTCGGCTTCTACCCCGTGCTTTTGCCCCTCGTCGTCGTCGGCGTGGTGCTCTGCGCCATCATCAACTCCATCGGCGCGACCTTCCTTCAGAGCGCCCTGCAGATTATTAGCGAATCGTGGCAGTCGGGCGATTGGGAAGCTGCACAGCCCAAGATCGCACAGCTCGTGACCACCCTCGCCTGCATCTACGGCGTCGGCATCCTGTCCTCGCTGTTCTGGAACCGCGCCATGGCCATTGTCACGCAGGGCTCGCTGGAGAAGCTGCGCGAGAAGATGTTCAACCGCATGCAGGACCTGCCGATTCGCTACTTCGACACGCACCAGCGCGGCGACATCATGAGCCACTACACCAACGACATCGACACGCTGCGCCAGATGATCAGCCAGTCGCTGCCCAACCTGCTCATGACGACCATCGTCATCGTCACGGTGTTCTTTATCATGCTGTACTACAGCGTGTGGATGTGCCTGGTCATTGTGGCCGGCGTCGCCTTTATGACCTTTATGACCAAGCTGCTCGGCTCCAACTCCGCGCGCTTCTTCATTGCGCAGCAGACCGAACTCGGCGTGGTCGAGGGCCATATCGAGGAAGTCATGAACGGTCAGAAGGTCGTCAAGGCATTCTGCCACGAGTCTGCCGCCGAGGCCGATTTTGACGAGCGCAACGAAAAGCTCTTCGAGGTCTCGCAAAAGGCCAACATGTACGCCAACATCCTCATGCCCATCCTTATGAACCTGGGCAACCTGCTCTACGTGCTGGTCGCACTGGCAGGCGGCATTTTCCTAGCGCTGGGCGTGCCCAACCTGAGCATCTCGGGCATGGCGCTGTCCATCGCCGTCGTGGTGCCGTTCCTCAACATGACCAAGCAGTTCTGCGGACAGATCGGCCAGATCTCGCAGCAGATCAACGCCGTGGTCATGGGCCTCGCCGGCGCCGACCGTATCTTTGAGCTCATCGACGAGGAGCCCGAGGCCGACGAAGGCTATGTGACGCTCGTCAACGCTCAGGTGAACCCCGGCACCTGGCAGCTCGAGGAGGCCGACCACCACACCGGCATGTGGGCGTGGAAACATCCGCACCGCGCAACCGGCGAGATCGAGTACGTGCCGCTGCGCGGTGACCTGGTCATGGACAACGTCGACTTTGGCTACACGCCCGACCACGAGGTGTTGCACGGCGTGTCCGTGTTTGCCAAGCCGGGCCAGAAGGTCGCGTTTGTCGGCGCCACCGGTGCCGGTAAGACGACCATCACCAACCTCATCAACCGCTTCTACGACATCGCCGACGGCAAGATCCGCTACGACGGCATCAACGTCAACAAGATCCGCAAGGCCGATCTGCGCCGCTCGCTGGGCGTGGTGCTGCAGGACGTAAACCTGTTCACCGGCACCGTGATGGATAACATCCGCTACGGCAATCTGGACGCTACCGACGAGGAGTGCATCGCGGCGGCCAAGCTCGCGGGCGCGGACGACTTTATCACCCGCCTGCCCGACGGCTACGACACCATGCTCACCGGCAACGGCGCACAGCTGTCGCAGGGCCAGCGCCAGCTGATCTCGATCGCACGCGCCGCCGTCGCCGATCCGCCGGCGATGATTCTGGACGAGGCCACGTCGAGCATCGATACCCGCACCGAGGCCATCGTGCAAGCCGGCATGGACAAGCTCATGGAAGGCCGCACGACGTTTGTCATCGCGCACCGCCTGTCCACCGTGCGCAACTCCGACGCGATCATCTGTCTGGATCACGGCCGCATCATCGAGCGCGGCAACCACGACGAGCTGATCGCCAAGCGCGGGTATTACTACCAGCTCTATACCGGAGCGTTTGAGCTGGAGTAGTTCGGCTCGCCGAGATGGCCGATTTGCCGCTCATTCGTCGGGCATGACCCTAAGGTCAATGCCCTCCTCTTTCGGGGCAAATCGACTCATCTCAACGACCCAAACACAATGCACCGCAACGAATAAAGCCTCCGCAGCCACACGAGCTGCGGAGGCTTTATTCATGCCGGCCGGAAACCGTATCCCACTTTTCGGGCCCAGAATGGGATGCCGTTTCCCGCTGGGCCCCCTCCGGGAAACGGCATCCCATTTCAAGGGCATAAACCGGGATGTGGTTTCCCCTAACGGCACCTTTGGGAAACCGCATCCCACTCTAGACGCACAAAACGGGATGAGCTTTCCCATGGTGATCCAAGACCAGAAACATGTTCGATAGCGCGGCCAGGTCAAGAACAACAAGACAAGCGTCACGCCAATTTGGACGAGCGTCTGCTACAGTTTGAGGCTGTTGGCCCATATGGTAGAGTTGACCTCACGTGAATTTCAGCACGCTGGGTGCCACCTGCGCTTTTGCCATTTGAGAGAGTGAACTTGTGAATACTTCTGTCGCCAAGAAGGCCAGCCAGGCGGTGCGCCTGCTCATGATGGTGGTCACGGCAGTTCTCATCTTCTTCTTCATCAATGTTATGCTGCTCGTCTCCGATATCCAGGGCACGGCGCGTGTGGTCAACTACGCCGGTCTGGTGCGCGGTACCACGCAGCGAATCGTTAAGCTCGAGGATGCGGGCCAGCCTCAAGATGACCTGCTCAAAGCCGTGGATTCATACATCAACGGTTTGCGTTACGGAAGTGACGACCTCAACCTCGTCCGTCTCGACGACGATGAGTATCAGGCAAAAATGACCGAGCTTGCAAATTATTTTGATGAGCTTTGCACCGAGATCATCCGCGTGCGCGAAGTCGGCTATGAGAACACCGACATCATCTCCATGAGCGAGGAGTTCTTTGGCATTTGCGACGATGCTACGCGACTCGCAGAGGACTACTCTCAGGAGAAGGCGTCGGCGCTCAACTATCTCGAGGGCTTGGTGATCATCGACATCGTGGGCTTGGTGGCGACCTTTGCGGTTGAACTTGTTCGCGCGGTGCGCACTGCCGCGCTTAATCGCGAGCTGCAGAGCAAAGTCTATCTCGACGAAGCCACGGGACTGCCCAATAAGAACAAGTGCGAGGAGATCTTGGGGCAGGAGCAGCCTGTCTCCGCGGAGGCGCCCGTTGCGGTGTGCGTCTTCGACCTTAACAATCTGCATACGGTCAATAACAACTTCGGCCATGAGAAGGGCGATGAATACATTCGCTCTTTTGCCCAACAACTGGGAAGTGTGGCGTCGGAGACGTGCTTTGTGGGTCGCGACGGCGGCGATGAGTTTATCGCGGTGCTGTGGGATGCCGACCGAGCCGCTGTGGAATCCTGTCTCGCTCGGATTCGCGCGAACGTGAACGAGTATTCCGAGACTCATCCCGACATGCCTATCAGCTATGCGGTGGGCTATGCGCTTTCCAGTGATTTTGATGAACCGCCTACGATGCGCGAGTTCTTTTCCCAGGCCGACAAAAACATGTACATCGACAAGAACCGCGTAAAGACAGCCGAGGCAGCCGGGCCGCAACGCGAGGACCGCTAAACCCGTAGCAAAGGGTAGCTAATTTGGGACGGGACTCTTTTGGCTATTTGAGAAGTTGTGCCATGGCGTTGATGAATTTTTGTACTTGGAGGGTCGGCTCGAGCGGATAGTGCAAAAAGACCGGCACCTCGCGGCCGCACAGGAACGGCACGCCCACAAAGGCCGGGTGCACCCCCGACCATGCGCCGCAGGTGAGCACCGCGTCGCCCTTTTCCTCTGCCTCGTTAAAGAGCGCAAAGTCGAAGCTATCCACATCGATCACGTCCACGCCGCCGTCTGCCAAAAGATCGATACGCAGGCTGTCCATAGCGTCGTTGCCGTGGCGGAGCACGCGCAGGCGCATACCCTCCAAGTCGGCGACCGTAATGCGATTCTTGCGCGCCAGCGGGCTCGTGCGCGGCAGGTCGATATAAAACGGCACGTTGACAATGCGAAGCTTTTGGCAGGCGTCACCCCAGCGCGGGGTCGAAAAACTCGACTGCACCACATCGACCTCGCGACCGAGGCTGCGCATGACGGTCTCGCGCTCGTCATAGAGGTCGCTTACCGGCACGATCTCAAATCGCAGCGACGGTTCCAGCTCGTGTACGCCCGACCACATCGACAGCGTTTGGCGCCCCGGGCACATCATCGACACGCCCAGACGCACGGCCCCGCCATCGCCCGCCGCGCGTCGGGCACGGCGTAGCGCGTCCTCGGACTGCCGCATGATCGAACGTGCATCGTCTACCAGCAGAGCACCTGCCGGCGTCACCTTAACACCAGAATGCGAGCGCTCGAACAACGTGATGCCGAACTCGGCCTCGAATCCCGACACCTGTTTGACGAGCGCCGGGGTCGACACGCGCAATTTTGCCGCCGCACGCGAGAAGCTTCCCAGCTCCGCGGCGGCCGATATGGCCTCAAGTCGTCGATCGTACACGTCAATCTCCCGTTTTCGCGCCTGTGGCCACATGATGCCACAGGGGGTTGTTTTCGCAGGCCACGCGCTTAATTGAGGAAAAGCCGCATCGCATAGTGTAAACCTACGGTTAACACCATTCTAACAAATATGCAATTCACCTGCGCAAATGCAAAGCATACGATAACCAGCGAAAACCACGTGGGTCGATTAATGGGAGCGACCCACCGGGAGGCACAAGAAGGGAAGTTCCTATGAGCAATTGGCTCAAGCTCGAGGGCGATGTCTGCGCCGTGACTGGCGCACTCGGCGGTATGGGCGTCGAGATTTGCCGCGAGTTCGCCCGCAACGGCGCCAACGTCGTCCTGCTCGACCTGGACGAGGAGAAGGTCAAGGCCGCAGCCGCCGACCTCGTCGCCGAGTTTGGCATCCACGCCGAGGGTTACAAGATGAACGCCACCGACGAGGCCGAGGTTCAGGCCGCCGTCGATGCCACCATCGCCGACTTCGGCCGCGTCGACGTTCTCGTCAACACCGCCGGCATTCTGCGCTTCGCCGCCATGGAGGACCTGCCGCTGAGCGACTGGGAGCAGGTGCTCAACGTCAACCTCACCGGCTACTTCATCACCTCGCAGCGCTTTGGTCGCGAGATGATCAAGGCCGGCCAGGGCCGCTTGGTGCACATCTCGACCGTCGCCAGTCACTCCCCCGAGACGTTCTCGGGCGTGTACAGCTCCACCAAGGCGGGCGTCAACATGATGTCCAAGATGCTGGCTGCCGAGTGGGGCCCCTACGGCGTGCGCTCCAACTGCGTCGAGCCCTGCTTCGTTAAGACCCCGATGTCGGCCAACTTCTACGCCGACCCCGAGGTCGAGAAGAGCCGCAGCCGTCTGATCGCCACGCGCCGCATCGGCGAGGTCAGCGATATCGCCAACGCCGTCATGTTCCTGGCGTCCAAGCGCTCGGACTTTACCACCGGCGACGCCATCAAGGTCGACGGCGGCTTCTCCAACATTATGGGCGACCTCACCGCCAAGCCCGGCGGCCGCCGAGCCTATGCCGACAACTACCTTAAGAACAAGGGTGTCGAGCTTTGGTCCGATGAGTCCGGCGTCGCCAAGCCGACCGACCAGTAAACCAACCTGACAGGGAGGCCCCGCGGATACGCCCGCTCCTCCCCCCGTATCGATTAGAAAGAGTCCAATGGCTTCCACCAACTCCAACAAGGGTCGCGCCGTCGTGCTTTCCGCCGCGTGCGTCACCATGTTCTTCATCAGCTCCATCGCGCTGTATTCCGTCGTGAGCAAGAACCTGCTCGCCGTCTACCCCGAGTGGTCGAGCGCCCTTACCTGGGCTTTCCCGGTCTTTCAGACCATCATGGCCGTGACGGGCATCTTCGCCGGCCGCATCTCCGATAAGATCGGCCCGCGCAACGTCGTGATCGCCGCCGCCGTGTGCTACGGCGTGGGCTGGTTCATGTCCGGTACCGTCACCGAGCCGTGGCAGTTCTACCTGTGGTTCTCGCTCGTCGCCGCTATCGGCAACGGCCTGGGCTACAACCCCGCGCTCACCACCGGCCAAAAGTGGTTCATCGACAAGAAGGGTCTCGCCTCCGGCATCACCCTGGCCGCTTCGACCGCCGGTCCCGCCGTACTGTCCCCAGTGCTCGCCTCGCTGCTCATCCCGAGCCTGGGTATCTTTGGCGCCCTTAAGGCGCTCGGCGTCATCTTCTTTGTGATGATCGCCGCCTCCGCCCTGTTCCTGAAGGCCCCCGAGGCCGGTTGGCTGCCCGAGGGCTTCGAGGCCCCCAAGGGCGGCGCGCACGCCGGCACCTTCGGCGACCTCACCCCGGGCGAGATGGTCAAGACCCCGCGCTTCTGGGTCCTCATCATCACCTTCGCCTTTGCCGCCACCGCCGGTACTCTGCTCGTGGGCAAGGTTGCCTCCATCGCCGCCGTCCAGCTCTTCGCCGATCCCACGAGCGCCGCGGCCGTCGCCCTCGGCGGTGTGGTGGTCTCCGTCAACACCTGCGCCAACCTGGTCGGCCGCCTGTCCTTTGGCCAGATCATCGACAAGCTCGGCGCCTATAAGTCGCTGCTCATCAGCCTTGTCGTCACCATCGTCGCACTCGTCATCATGTCGATGAGCTTTACGCAGGCCATGTTCTTTGTGGCGCTCGCTCTGCTCGGCTTTAGCTTTGGCGCCCTGCTCGTCATCTACCCGCCGCTCACCGGTGGCGCCTTTGGCACCAGCAACATCGGCGTCAACTACGGCATCATGTTTTTGGGCTACGCCGCTTCCACCTGGATCAGCCAGCCCATCACCGCCGTGCTGTATCACGCCGAGGCCGGCAGCGCCGCCTACCAGCAGTCCTTCTACGGCGCTATTGTGATCGCCGCCATCGCCGTCGTGCTCACCGTCTACATGATGGTCTCCGACAGCAAGAAGAAGTCCGCCTAGTTTTACCGATGCGACGAAGGGACAGCCCCTTTGTCGCATTCCACCGGTCACCAGTATTAAGGAGTCGAAATGTCTGAGCTCAACCCCGTCCGCATTGCCGTTATCGGCGCCGGCGCCATGGGCCGCAACCACATCCGCTTTGTCACCGAGGAGCCCGAGGCCGAGCTCGTCGCCATCGCCGACGCCTTTGAGGGCGCCCGCGCCACGGCCGAGGCCGCCGGCGTGCCGTTTTACACCGATCCCGCCCAGATGATGGACGAGATCAAGCCCGAGGCCGTCATTATCGCCACCCCCAACGACCTGCACCTGGGCGTTGCTCGCGAGGCTGTGAAGCGCAACATCGTGCCGCTGGTCGAAAAGCCGATCTCCAACGACCTGGAGGATGCCCAGGCCTTCGCCGCCGAGGCCGAGACCGCCGGCGTGCCCGTGCTCGTGGGTCAGCACCGTCGCCACAACCCCTTCGTCAACAAGGCCAAGGAAATCATCGAGTCCGGCGAGCTGGGCAAGCTCACCGTGTCGAGCTTCCACTACATGATCTATAAGAATGACGAATATTTCGATGTCGAGTGGCGCCGCAAGAAGGGTGCTGGCCCGATCCTGGTCAACCTGGTGCACGACGTCGACCTGCTCCGCTACCTGCTGGGCGAGCCCGTTGCCGTCCAGGGTATGCAGTCCAGCGCCGCCCGCGGTTTTGAGACCGAGGACTCCGCCGTGGTCAACGTCCGTTTTGCCGATGGCGCGCTCGCAAGCATGACCATCTCCGACGCCACTGCCAGCCCCTGGAACTGGGAGGCAACCGCTCGCGAGGATCCGCAGTACCGCCCCTTCGACGCCGACGCCTACTTTATCGGCGGCACTAAGGGTGCCCTGTCGCTGCCCCGCCTGCACCAGTTCTCCTACGACGGCGCCTCCAACTGGCATAAGCCGCTGCAGATGGAGATCCCGGCCGTGGACCCGGCACTGCCGCACAAGATGCAGCTCAAGCACTTTGTGAAGGTCGTCCGCCGCGAGGTCGAGCCCGTCGTGACCCCCGCCGACAACGTTAAGACGCTCACGCTGCTTAACGCCATCAAGGAGGCCGCCGAGACCGGTCAGCTCGTCGAGCTGTAATGCCTTAAGAGCGGGCCGCGGCAAACTCCCCGTCGAGCGCCTTGGTCCGCCATAAATAAGCCCCTCTTCTTCGCCCCGCGAGCAGCCTCCTGCCCGCGGGGCATTTTGCTACCTTGCCGACGATTTTTCTGGAGCGGGGGCCTTTTGCACCTCAGCCTGATTCGTTCGCCACGAAATGGGCCTATCTACTACGTTTAACCGATCACCCTCAACCATGCCGAATTTCGAGAAATAAAAACCGCAGGTAGGCGGGTTGCGTATTTTCGGAAAACCGAGGGATGGTCGACCCATATGGTTCAAACGTAGTAGATAGGTCGTTTTCGTGGCGCGGCCCCAAAACAGTCTTTTGAAACGGGTGGTATCCTTGGTAGCCCTGTGCTGCAAACGCACCTTAAACGCAAGGAGTCCCATGGATCTTATCGCCCAGCTCGCCCGCGAGCTCAACCTTAAGGCCGCCAACATCGAGGCGGCCGTCAAGCTCATCGACGAGGGCAACACCATCCCCTTTATTTCGCGCTACCGCAAGGAAGCAACGGGCGGTATGGACGACGTCGCCCTGCGCGCGCTCGACGAGCGCCTGTCCTACCTGCGCAATCTTGAGCAGCGTAAAGAGGACGTCATCCTGCTCATCGACGCCCAGGGCAAACTCACGCCCGAACTCGAGCAGCAGATTCGCGAGGCCACGCAGCTCCAGCGTGTCGAGGACCTCTACAAGCCCTACCGCAAAAAGCGCATGACCCGCGCGCAAAAGGCCCGCGAGGCCGGCCTGGAGCCGCTCGCCAACATGATCATCATGCAGGCCTCGGCCAAGGGCAGCGCACTCGACGCCGCCGCGGCCTACGTCAACGAGGAAGCCGGCTTCGACACGCCCGAGAAGGCGCTCGCCGGCGCGGCGGACATCGTGGCCGAGACGGTGGCCGAGGACCCCGAGAACGTCGCCGACCTGCGCGCCTTTACGCAAAACACCGCCGACATCGTCGTCGAGGCCACCGACCCCGCCGAGAAGACCCCCTACGAGCCGTACTACAGCTATGACGAGCCGCTGCGCCGTATACCCAACCACCGCGTGCTGGCTATCGACCGCGGTGAGCGCGAGGGCAAGCTCCGCGTGCGCGTGAACGTCGACGGCGCCGCCGCCACGGCACGCCTCGGCAGCCGCTGGCCCCGCCGCCAGGGCGTGTTTGCTCCCACCTTCGATGCCGCCATCGCCGACGGTTACAAGCGCCTCATGGCCCCCTCGCTGGAGCGCGAGGCCCGCGCCAAGCTCACCGTCCGCGCGCAGACCGAGGCCATTAATGTCTTTGCCAAGAATCTCGAGGGCCTGCTCTCGGCACGCCCCGTCCGTGGCGCCCGCGTGCTCGCGCTCGATCCGGGCTACCGCACCGGCTGCAAGGTCGCCGTTATGGACGAGACCGGCAAGCTGCTCGACCACGGCGTGGTCTACCCCACCAAGCCGCGCCACGACGTCGCCGGCACCAAGCGCGAGCTCGCCCGCCTCGTCAAGAAGGACAGCGTCAACACCATCGTCATCGGCAACGGCACCGCCAGCCGCGAGACCGAGGAAGTCGTCTCGGAGTTCATCGCCGAGCAGGCGCCCAGCCTTCGATACACCATCGTTAACGAAGCCGGCGCGTCGGTGTACTCCGCCTCCGAGCTCGCCAGCCAGGAGTATCCCGATCTGGACGTCACCGTGCGTGGCGCCATGAGCCTGGGCCGCCGCCTGCAGGACCCGCTGGCAGAGCTCGTCAAGATCCCGCCCCAGTCCATCGGCGTTGGCCAGTACCAGCACGACCTTGACCAGGCCGAGCTCTCGCGCACTCTGGGCCACGTGGTGGAGGACGTCGTCAACCGCGTGGGCGTCGATGTAAACACCGCGAGCACGAGCCTGCTGGGATACGTATCGGGCATTACGCCGAGCGTAGCCAAAAACATCGTGGCCTACCGCGAGGAAAACGGCGCCTTTACCGATCGCCGTCAGCTTAAGAAGGTCCCCAAGCTGGGACCCAAGGCATATCTCAACGCCGCGGGCTTTTTGCGCATCAGCGGCGGCAAGAACCCACTCGACGCGACAAGCGTCCACCCCGAGAGCTACGAGGTGGCCACATCCGTCCTGAAGCGCGCCGGCGTTGGGGCCAGCGAGCTCAGCCGCGGCGGCGTGCCCGACATCGAGCGCCGTCTGGGCAGCATCTCGGCACTGGCCAGCGACCTAGACTGCGGTACCCTCACGCTCATCGACATCGTTAACGAGCTCAAGAAGCCCGGCCGCGACCCGCGCGACGACGCGCCCGAGGTGGTCTTTAGCCGCTCAGCGCTTTCCATCGACGACCTGGAACCCGGCATGGAACTCAAGGGCACGGTGCGCAACGTCGTAGACTTTGGCGCCTTCGTCGACGTCGGCGTGCACCAGGACGGCCTCGTGCACATCTCCAAGCTGGCTAACCGCTTCGTCAAGCACCCGAGCGACGTGGTACGCGTCGGCGACACGGTAAAGGTGTGGGTAGAGAAGGTCGACCGCGACCGCAAGAAGATCTCCCTCACCATGGTGCAGGGGAAATAGACCGCCAAAGCAAGGGTCCCCCCTCTCGCGACGTGCAAAATCGCGAGTATTCTGCAATTTCCGCCGCTCCGAACGCCCCTCAGAGACGAAAAAGCAAAAAAACAGCCCCCGTTTTAGCGTCGTCAGAGCCAAAACGGGGGCTATTCCGTGCTTCAGCTAGCTGGTAAAAGCCTTTACCTTGCTGAATACTCGCGATTTTGCACGTCGCGGGCGGGGGTACCTTTGCCTATGGCAGGATATGGAGGCCGATTACCAACCTACCGGCAAGCTCGTGTCGGCAGCCCCGGCCTTTCCTTTGCCTAGCGCGACCCTCGCGAAGCGCGTGAGCGATAGGGAAAGGAAAGGCCGGGGCGAGCAGCCCGAGGCGTAGCCAGTGTTCGCGCTACGGCAGGATATGGAAACCGAGCGAGGCGATATCCTTGGCAAAACCGCGCACGGTATCGAGCGAGACCTCGTACGGGTCGCGACCGATGTTCTTGCGCTTGGCCAGGATGCTGTTGGGCACCGTGATGATCTGGCAGCCGCAGGCCTCGGCCTGGTAAATGTTGATGAGCTCGCGCGTGGATGCCCACAGGACCTCGCAGTTGGGCTTGGCGGCGGCCTTCTTAACCGACTCCGTCACAAACGGAATGGGATCGACGCCGGTATCGGCGATGCGGCCGGCAAAGAGCGAGATGATGGACGGCGTCTCGGCGTCGACGGCCTCGACCATCTCATCGACCTGCGTAGGCGTAAAGATAGTGGTGACGTTGACCTTGATGCCGTCGGCCGAAAGCTTGCGAACCAGCTCGGCGGTGGACTCGCCCTTGGTGGTCACGCACGGAATCTTGACGTAGACGTTCTCGGCCCAGGTAGCGATCTCGCGGGCCTCGACCTCCATGGTCTCGACGTCATCGGCAAAAACCTCAAACGAGACGGACACATCGGTGATGCGGGCCAGGACTTCCTTGGCAAACGCGCGGTAATCCGTCACGCCGCCCTTCTTCATAAGGGACGGGTTGGTCGTGAAACCCTGAACGTTGCCGTTCTCGTACATGTCGAGCATGCCCTCGAGGTTTGCACCGTCAGCGAACACCTTGATTGCCATCTGCCTGATTCCTTTCGTTTGCACGCGGGCGTTGAACTGCTAAACACTTTACCTACGTTTATCAAGGCGTGAGCTGCGGGTTTTTATCTTCTCGGCGAACGGTATAAACACCTCAGTGTTTGGATTGATAAACCGATTGAGCATGCAAAAGAAAAGAGTCGCAGTTTGAGCAAACGTCAGAACGCGGGATTCATTAGATGAGGCCGAAATGCTGCATCGCTGTGACGGTACCGTCGTGTGCGACATCGTCGGTCACGTAGTCGGCGATCGCCTTGACCTCGGGCATGGCGTTGCCCATGGCCACGGCCGTCTCGACAGCAGCGAGCATGCCCAGGTCGTTGCCCGAATCGCCAAAGCCAAAGGTGCGCGCATTTCCCTCGCGGCCCAGATACGCCAGTGCTCGCGCCACGCCCACGCCCTTGTCAATGCCCTTGGGGCTCAGCTCGCGATTCTGACCACCGGTGTTGCAGGCCTCAAAATAGCGCTCGATAAAGCCGTCATCGTTGGCTACGCGAGCCAAACTGGGCACATTGAGGCATACCTTGCCCACGCGCAGACTGCCGTCGACGCGCATTTCCTCGGCGCTGTGCACCACAGAAGTGCCGATCAGAGACGACTGCTCAACACCCGCGGGTTCCAGGGCAAAAGTAGCAACGTTGGTCTCGAAAAAGGCCTCAATCCCTGCCGCGGCCATACGGCGTGCAAGCTCCTCGACAACGTCCTCGTCAAAGCAGTCCTCGTGTACCACGCGGCCCTCGACCTCGAGCGTGGCTCCCGCCATGGCAACGACACCCGCAGGCTCCAAAGCACGCAGGCCATCGGCAATCAGCCACAAGGGACGACCCGTGCAGATAAATGCTTGGTGGCCCGCATTGCGCAGACGACCAAATGCATCGACAACGGCCTTCGACGGGTGGACCGCATTGAAGTCCTTATCGGTCATATCGTCGGGATTGAACGACGTCAGCGTGCCGTCCACGTCAAAAAAGAGCACAGCGGGTTCGGGACACGCATCAATCATATGGGTTCCTTTCGAGGATAAGGGCAAACGAAGCATCCATCATATAATGGAGCGACGCAACCAGAGAGGTCACCCATGGAATTTTACGCAAGCTGCCCCGAGGGCTTTGAGTCCGCACTCGCCGATGAGCTTAAACGCCTCGGGCTTTCGCATGTCCGCCGCCTGAAGGGCCGCGCCACGTTTGAGGGCGAGCTCGAAGAAGGCTACCGCGCCTGTCTATGGTCGCGCCTGGCGAGCCGCGTGTTCGTGGTACTCGGACGCTTTGAGGCACAGGATGCCGACGAGCTGTACGATAGCGTTTACGACATCGCCTGGGAGACCATCATCCGCCCCGGAGCCACCATCGCCATCACCGCCCGCGGCGTGACCGAGCAGCTGCGCAACACGCGCTTCTCGGCCCTGCGCGCCAAGGACGCGCTGTGCGACCGCCTGGCCGAGACCACGGGCCGTCGCGCCGATGTCGATGCCGCCGACCCCGATGTTCACCTGTTGCTTTCGCTGCGCCAGCGCCGCGCGAGCATCAGCCTGGACCTTTCAGGCGACCCGCTGTTCAAACGCCTGCCGCCCGCAGCGACCCGCGCCGGCGAGGGCGCGCACGTGCTGCGCCCCGACTACGCCGCCCTGGTGCTGGCGCAGGTCGGCTGGACCGCACTGTGCGAGCGCGAGCTAACGGCCGACGATTACGAGAACGAAGCCCTTCCCACGCTGGTCGACGCCTCGTGCGCCGGCGGCGGTCTGCTGCTGGAGGCCGTGAACATTCTGACTAACCGTGCACCGGGCACCGCCCGCGACCACTGGGGCTTTGAGGGCTGGCAGCTGCACGACGCCGCTCTGTGGGAGCAGTTGCTTGCCGAGGCACGCGAGCGCGAGGCGGCAGCACGCGAGCGCCAAGCACGCATCGTCGCCGTGGACATTGACCCCGCCGCGCGCAAGACCGCTGAGCGCATGGTCAAGTGCGCCGGCTACAAGCGCTTTGTCGATTTTTGCGCCGCCAAGTCCGCCACCGTGCTGGACCACGCGGGCGCCGTCGCCGGTGCCGCCGTGGTCGCGGATACGACCGAAACACCGCTTTCGCTCATGCATGACACCATGACGCTCATCGGCGAGCTGCGCCGCGCGCCCGAGCTTGCCGCGGCGCCGGTCGCCGCGCTCACCCGCGACGGATTGCTGGCCCGCGCGCTCCACGCCGAGCCCGAGCACTCGATTGCCGTCATGCCCAACAATGAAGAGGCAACTATTGAGGTTTGGCCCTCGCTCGACCACGCCGCCGCGGCATTCGAAGCTGCGACCAGCGCAGATGCCGAGGAACAGACCGCAGATGCCCAAGACGAAGCCGCCAACGCCCCCATGCCCGAACCTGCCGCCACGCTCGACCTGGGCGACGGCAAGCCGCTGCCCGTGCTCATCCCGGAGTCCGAGCAGTTCGCCAACCGCCTGCGCAAGAATGCCCGTCTGCGCCGCAAGTGGGCCAAGCGCGAGGGCGTGAGCTGCTACCGCGTCTACGATGCCGACCTGCCCGATTACTCCGCCGCCATCGATCTGTACGAGGGCTGCCCGCAGACGCCGGGACGCTGGCTCGTCATCGCCGAATACGCCGCGCCCAAGACCATCGACCCCGCGCTGGCCCAGGCCCGCATGCTCGACATCTTGGCCATCGCGCCGCGTATCCTGGATGTTCCGGCCGAGCACGTGCACGCCAAGGCCCGCATGCGTTCGCGCGGCGGCTCGCAGTACGGCAAGCAGGGCGCCGGCAAGGGCGCATCGGGTGAGCGCGCCAACATCGCACGCCGTCGCCTGCCGCTCATCGAAGAGGGCGGGCTCACCTTTGCCGTCAACTTTGACGACTATCTGGATGTGGGCATCTTCCTGGATCACCGCGTCACCCGCAACCTAGTGCGCGAGCACGCCAAGCAGGCGCGCCGCTTCCTCAACCTGTTCGCCTATACCGGTACCGCCACCTGCTATGCGGCCGATGGCGGCGTCGAGGAAACCGTGACGGTCGACCTTTCCAACACTTACCTGGACTGGGCCGAGCGCAATATGCGCCAGAACGGCTTTGTGGGTCCGCAGCATCACTTTGTGCGCGACGACGTGCTCGCCTGGATTCGCGACCAGCGCCAGACGCGCAACCGCTGGGACCTGATCTTTGTCGACCCACCCACGTTCTCGAACTCGTCAAAGATGGGCCGCCGCACTTGGGATGTCCAGCGCGACCATGTTGAGCTTTTGGCCGGCGTATCTCGCCTGCTCGCACAGGGCGGCCATGCCATCTTTAGCTGCAACCTGCGCGGCTTCCGCCCCGAGACGCGCAAGCTCGCGCGTGTGGGCGTGGTGCTGGAGGACATTACGGCGCAGACCATCCCCGAAGACTTCGCGCGCAACCAGAAGGTGCACCACTGCTATATCGTGCGCCGCCTGCCCATCGAGGATGCCATGGCCGAGGTCGGCTTTAGCGCCGAGGAGATTGCAGAGCGAACCGAGGAACTGCGCAATCCCGAGGCCCGCAAGCCCCGTGCGGCAGTACCCGCGCACGCGCAGACCGGCAACGGCAAGTCGAACTTTGCCGGCAAACCCTCTCCTGCCGGCAAGCTCAAAAAGAAGAAGTTCTACGCCAGCAAGCCCAAGGGCAAATAACAAAGTTGCGGTGGAATACGGACTGTTTTGCCTGGAATTAGGCAAAGTTAGACCGTATTTCACCGCAACTCATATTGGGATGGTGGTTGACGATCTAGCCTTGGGTGACCAGGCGGTAGCCGATGCCCACGTGCGTTTGGATATAGCGCGGGTGCGCGGGGTCGGACTCGATCTTTTTGCGCAGCGTGCCCATAAAGACGCGCAGGCTCGCCAGGTCGCTCTTGGTTGCCGTGCCCCAAATCTCGTGCAGGATAGACTGGTGCGTGAGCACCTTGTCGGCGTTATGCGCCAGCAGGCATAGCAGTTTGTACTCGATCGGCGTCAGATGCAGCTCCTCGCCATCCATCGTGGCGATGCCGGCATCAAAATCGATATGCAGCTCACCGGTATCGAACGAGCCCTCGGAGGCAACGCCGCCCGTTTGCGCATACGAAAGGCGCCTGAGTGTCGTACGAATGCGCGCGAGCAGCTCCTCGACCGAAAACGGCTTGGTCAGGTAATCGTCGGCGCCGGCATCGAGTGCGCGGATCTTGTCCGCGTCCTCGCTGCGCGCCGAAACCACGATGATCGGCATGCCCGACCATGCGCGCACCGACTCCACCACCTTGACGCCGTCCATATCGGGCAGGCCCAGATCGAGTAGCACGATGCTCGGCGCCTGCGACGAGGCAGCGGCAATAGCGGCATGGGCGGTCTCCACGGCCATATGGCGCAAGCCGTGCGCCTCGAGCGCGGCAACGATAAGGTTGCGAACGGCGGGGTCGTCCTCAACGACCAAGATGAGCGGTTTTACGGCAGAGTTCGGCACAGCGTTACTCCTTATCAAACGAAACGTCGGCGACGGGAAGCTCAATCGTAAAGACCGAGCCGTGCGGGTCCGCCGCGGCAACCTCTATGCTACCGCCATGCGCCAATGCAATGGAGCGGCAGAGCGAAAGTCCCAGGCCCACGCTACGGTGGCTGTCGGCCAAACCGTGGTTGGCGGTGTAGAACGACTCAAAGATTCGCTCGCGGTCCTCGGGCGCAATGCCCGGGCCGTCATCGGCCACCGAGCACGCCACGCGTCCATCGTCGACGCCAATCGAAATCACGATATGCGAGCCTGCGGGCGTATAGGTGATGGCATTGTTCACCAGATTGACCACCAGCTGCACCATCAGGCGCGCATCGACGTTAACGAGCGCCGGCTCGTCGCACGGCACCACCTTAAGGTCGTGCTCGCGCACGGCCGGACTTACGTGGCGCAGCGCCTCCTCGACGATATCGTCCATAAGCTCGAGCGTAGTCGACAGATGCATGCCGCCACCCTCGAGTTTGGTGATGGCGAGCAGATTCTCGACGGTGGCGTTGAGCCACAGCGCATCCGAGCGAATGGATAGAAGCAGGCCGCGGCGCGTCTGGGCATCGAGCACCGCGGTGCCGGTCGAGCCCTGATCGAGCAGCACGTCGGCATTTCCCGAAATACTGGTAAGCGGCGTGCGCAGATCGTGCGAGATGGAGCGCAGCAGGTTGGCGCGCAGCTGTTCGTTTTTGGCGAGCACCGCCGCTTCTTCGCGGGCCTCCATGGCGCGGGCGCGATCGAGCGCCAGCTCGCCTTCGCTCACGATGGCATCGGCAAGCGTCCGTTCCTCGTGTGTTAGCACATCGGGCTCGGCAACGATAGCCAGCACGCCCACCACCGAGGCGGGGTCGCCCGAGCGCACGAAGCCGTCGCCTGTGCGAACCGTCAGGTAGATGCCATAAAACGCCGAGCCGCCATAGGTGGCATCGAGCGGCGTTCCCACATAGGCGGACGCCGAGAGCCGCGGCGGCATCTGCGGCGCCAGCTCGTGCACCGGCGCGGCATCGCCCACGGCTGTGTACGTCGCACGCGGCAGCAGGTCATCACCCTCGTCGTCGGCGCTGTACCACACGACCGAACAGCCCGAAAGACGCGCCAGCTGCGTTGCCATGGCGTGAACGATCTGATGCTGATCGGCGCAGCGCTGCAACATGCGGTTGGTCTCGAGCACCATATGCGTGCGGCGGTCGCTGGCGGCAGCCTGTGCCAAGGCGCGGCGCAGGGCCAACGCAATCGAGCTCGACACAAGCGAGACCACGAACATGATGAAGAACATGCCGGGATAGCCGCGGTCGATAAGCGACAGCGAGTAGCGCGGATCGACAAACAAGAAGTTGTAGAGCGCCACGGCGGCAGCCGAGCTCAGCAAGCAATACAGGCGACTCCAGGTAAAAAATGCGCACAGCTGAACGGCGAACACATAGACGATCATGATGCTCGGCGCGAGACCCGGATGGTCGAGCAGCGCGCCCACAATCGTCGCCGCGACCAGCAGCCCCACCGATACGCAGGCGTCATACAGAGGAGTGCGGCGCGTCAGCGTTGAGCGCCGCCACCAAAAGCTATCGGCAATATCGCAGTCCGTACGGACGTCCATCAGCGCCCCGCCCCTCTCTCAAAAACAAAAACCACCACAAAGGGGACAGTGAACTGCCTCCCATTTCTTGGACATCGGGAAATGGGAGGTTTTCCATGAGTAT
>CABVCF010000034.1 GCA_902496775.1 uncultured Collinsella sp. | reverse complement strand
CCCCCGACGGCACCGGCGTGCGCGATTACATCCACGTGTGCGATCTGGCATCTGGTCACGTGGCCGCCCTCAACTGGATGAACGGCAAGACCGGCGTCGAGATCTTTAACTTGGGCACCGGCACCGGCACCTCGGTACTCGAGGTCGTCGCCGCCTTCTCCAAGGCTTGTGGCAAGGAGCTGCCCTACGTGATCCGCGAGCGCCGCGCCGGCGACATCGCTGCCAACTGGTGCGATGCCTCCAAGGCCGAGCGCATGATGGGCTGGAAGGCCCAGTACGACATCGCGGACATGTGCCGCGATAGCTGGAACTGGCAGAGCCACAACCCCAACGGCTTCGCCGACGCCGAGTAGCAAAAACCTACATACCGCTCTTGCCCCGATCTCATGTTGTGAGGTCGGGGCTTTTTCATGGCATGTAACCATTCGCCGAAAATCGACCAACTTTTTTATCTTGCCTGTACATGTTTAAACAACATGTTTTACAATAGGCGTATCGAATCAGAACATCGGAGGCGGACTGCACACCCATCGGCAGGCCGACCCCACAACAAGAAGGTTGGTGAGCGCATTCATGGAGCGTGCAAGCGGCGTCCTCATGCCCGTCTCATCTCTGCCCGGACCATACGGAATCGGCGGCTTTGGCTGGAATGCCTACGACTTCGTCGATTTTCTCGCCTCGTGCAAACAACATTACTGGCAGATTCTGCCCCTTACGACGACCAGCTATGGCGATTCGCCCTATCAGTCGTTCTCGGCCCGCGCAGGCAACCCCAACTTTATCGACTTTGCCGAGCTTATCGAGGCAGGGTATCTGGAGCAGCGCGATATCGATGGCGTGTATCTGGGGTCCGACCCCAGCAATGTCGACTACGGCGCTATCTTTGGCGGCCGCCGTCAGATTCTCGACCGCGCCGCTGAGCGCTTTGCTGCCGACAAGCCGGCCGATTTCGATGACTTTATCCAGGCCAACGAGGACTGGCTCATCCCCTACTGTGAGTTTATGACCGTCAAAGAGGAGTGCGGTCTCAAGGCGTTTTGGGAGTGGCCCGCGGAGCTCCGCACCCGCGGCGAGGCTTCCGCCAAGGTCTGCGCCGACCATCCGGCGCGTATGCTCTACCACCAGATGACGCAGTACTTCTTCGATCGCCAGTGGAGCCGCCTCAAGGCCTATGCCAACGAGCGCGACATTCTCATCATCGGCGACCTGCCCATCTATGTCTCGCGTGACTCCGTCGAGATGTGGGCGACGCCTGAGCTCTTTAAGATCGACGCCGCCGGCAATCCCGTGAGCGTCGCCGGCACGCCGCCCGACCAGTTCTCGGCCACCGGCCAGTACTGGGGCAACCCCATCTACGACTGGGACGCCATGGAGTCCGACGGCTTCTCCTGGTGGGAGGGCCGCATTCGCGCCGCCCTCGACATGTACGACGTCATCCGCCTGGATCACTTCCGCGGCTTCGAGGCCTATTGGGAGGTGCCGTTCTCCTCGCCCGATTCGTCCTACGGTTCGTGGACGCAGGGTCCCGGCCTCAAGTTCTTCAAGACGCTCGAGGAAAAGCTCGGCACGCTGCCCATCATCGCCGAGGACCTGGGCTTCCTCACCCCCGGCGTCATCGACATGCGCGACAACTCGGGCTTCCCCGGCATGAAGATCCTGCAGTTTGCCTTTGAGGGTACCAACTCGTACTACCTGCCGCATAACTACATCGCCAACACCGTCGCCTATGTGGGCACCCACGACAACGAGACGGCGCGCGGTTGGTTTGAGGGAACGGCCACCCCGCGTCAGCGCGAGCAGGCAGCCCTGTACACCCATCAGCAGGCCGGCGAACCCATGGCAGATGCACTCAATCGCACCATCGCCGCCAGCGTGAGTGACACGTGCATCTACACCATGCAAGACCTGCTCAACTTGGGCAACGAGGCGCGCATCAACACCCCTGCCACGCTGGGCGGCAACTGGACCTGGCGCATGCTCGACGGCGCCATCACCCGCGAGCTCGAGCACAAACTCACCGACTGGACCGAGACCTACTTCCGCATCCCGTCGGAAGCCGAAATCGAGCTTCCTCAATAGGAGCTACCGCGCCCGACCCCTCCCCACCGTGCGGACGCGCTTGCTTTTCCCGCGCGAGGCCACCCCAATCCCCTCGCGCGGGCTTCTTATGAATTGCAGACATGAAACAACCCATCACAGGAGAAAACATGCCCCAAATTAACCTCATGGAACTCGCCGAGCAGTCTTTTGGCACCTCGCTCGAGCAGCTCGACGACCGTCGCATTTACAAGCTGCTGGTCAAACTCGTGCAGGAGCGCTCCGCCGCCTGCCCGCTCAACAACGGCAAGAAAAAGCTCTATTACATTTCCGCCGAATTTTTGATCGGCAAGCTGCTCATCAACAACATGATCGACCTCGGCATCTACGACGAGGTTAAGGACCAGCTCACCGCCGCAGGCCACGACCTCAACAAGATCGAGGAATTCGAGGTCGAGCCGTCACTCGGCAACGGCGGCCTGGGCCGCTTGGCCGCATGCTTCCTGGATTCCATCGCCACGCTGGGCTTGACCGGCGATGGCGTGGGCCTCAACTATCACTACGGTCTGTTCCGTCAGCGCTTTGTCGACAACCAGCAGAAGGCCGTCCCCGACGAGTGGCTCGGTGAGCAGGACATCCTAGTCGACGATGACCGCTCCTACACCGTCGAGTTCGGCGATTTTGCCGTTACTTCCAAGCTCGTCAACATCGATGTGCCCGGTTACGGCCAGCCCACCAAGAACCGCCTGCGCCTGTTCGACCTGGCAAGCGTCGACGACGGCCTGGTCCCCGGCAGCTCCATCGACTTCGACAAGACCGAGATCGCCAAGAACCTCACCTTGTTCCTCTACCCCGACGATTCCGACGAGCAGGGCCGCCTACTTCGCATCTATCAGGAGTACTTCATGGTGAGCAACGCCGCCCAGCTCCTGATCGACGAGGCCGTCGAGCGCGGCAGCAACCTGCACGATCTGGCCGACTACGCCGTGGTCCAAATTAACGACACGCACCCCACCATGGTCATCCCCGAGCTCATTCGCTTGCTCACCACCGAGCATGACATCGAGTTTGACGAGGCCGTGACCATCGTACGCTCCATGGTCGCCTACACTAACCACACGATTCTTGCCGAGGCGCTCGAGAAGTGGCCGCTCGCCAGCCTGCAGAAGGTCTCCCCTGCCATCGCCGACATTATCGTCAAGCTCGATGAGATCGCGAAGGCCGAGCACGATGACCCGCGCGTCGCCATCATCGACGAGCACGACACCGTCCACATGGCCCACATGGACATCCACTTTGGCTTCTCCATCAACGGCGTAGCCGCCCTCCACACCAAGATCCTGGAGGACACCGAGCTTCATCCGTTCTACGAGATCTATCCCAAGAAGTTCTCCAACAAGACCAACGGCATCACCTTCCGCCGCTGGATCCATGGGGCCAACCCCGCGCTCGCCAGCCTGCTCGACGATGTGATCGGCACCGACTGGCGCAGCACCGGCGATCTGAGCAAACTCGCCAAGTTCGCCGACGACAAGGACGTTCTTGAGCGCCTGGCCGCCACCAAGGTCGAAGCCAAGGCCATCATGCGCCAGTTCATGGCGCTCGAGCAGGGCGTGACCATTCCCTCCAACGCCATCATCGACGTCCAGGTCAAGCGCATCCACGAGTACAAGCGTCAGCAGATGCTCGCGCTCTACATCATCTGGAAGTACCTCGATATCAAGAACGGCAACAGACCTAAGCACCCCGTCACCATCATCTTTGGCGGCAAGGCGGCGCCTGCCTACACTATCGCGCAGGATATCATCCATCTGATCTTGACGCTGTCGCAGTGGATTGCAAACGACCCCGACGTGGCTCCCTACCTGCAGGTCGTCATGATCGAGAACTACAACGTCACCGCCGCCGAGCGCGTGATCCCCGCCGCTGATATCTCCGAGCAGATCAGCCTGGCCTCCAAGGAGGCGAGCGGCACCTCCAACATGAAGTTCATGCTCAACGGCGCCCTAACCCTGTGCACGCTCGACGGCGCCAACGTGGAGATTGCCGAGCTCGTGGGCGACGAGAACATCTATACCTTTGGTGCCTCGTCCAAACAGGTCGAGCAGCTCTATGCCGACGGCACCTATGACGCCGGTGTGCTCTACCGCAAGCCCGGCATTAAACTGCTGGTGGACTTCATCACCAACCCGGCCTTTATGGCGACCGGCAACGTCGAGCGCCTGCAGCGCCTGCACGATGACATTAAGGGCAAGGACTGGTTTATGGCCCTGCTCGACATCGAGGAGTACATCCAGACCAAGGAGCGCGTGTTGGCCGACTACGAGGACCAGGACGCCTGGATGCGCAAGACGCTCATCAATATCGCCAACGCCGGCACCTTCTCGTCTGACCGCACGATCTCCCAGTACAACGACGAGATTTGGCACCTGAGCTAATTTCACTTCCCTTACCCATCCTCTTGAGAAACGGAGTCGTGGCAACACGGCTCCGTTTTTTGTGCCCGCACGTTACCCTGCGACCCAACTCGGCCAAACAATCTCGATCTGTAACAACTACTCGGTAAAAACGGTCCCAGCTGTTACAGATTGAGACATACCGGCCCCTCCCCTTGGGTTTATCTCGATCTGTAACATCTAGCAGCTGAAATTCACCTTTGGTGTTACAGATTTAGATGAAATGGTTAGCTCAGCGGAACCGTCTCGATCTGTAACATCTAACGTCCGAAATCAGCCTCACCCGTTACAGATCGAGACAAACGACCGGTCAGACAGCCCCAACACAAAGAAAGGCTCCCCTCTCGCCCAGTGGACGGGAGGGGAGCCTTATATGTGACCGCGGCAAAAGGATGGCAATACCGCAGTCGCCCAAAGGGAGGGCCTGGATGCACCGGGCCTAGATAAGGTTCTTGCCAGAGACCTTATCGAAGAGGTGGGTCGCGTTCTTCTCGAACTTGAACCAGATGGTGTCGCCAGCCTTGAGCGCGCCCTTGGCCTCGAGGTCGACGACGGGGATAATCAGGACAAACTGGCCGTCGGGAGCGGTCACGTGGACATGCTCGGTCGAGCCCATGAGCTCGGTCACCTCGACGGTACCCTGGAGCGCGCCCTCCTCGCCCTTGTCGGCAAGCAGGATCTGCTCGGGACGCACGCCGGCCGTAATCTCCTTCACGTCGCCGCCGTCCCAGTTGAGGGCAAGCTGAGCGCAAGTCTCGGGGGCGAGCGCCACGTTCATATCCTCGGTCTTGACGGTAAAGCCGTTGCCCGAGCGCACCAGCTGGGCATCGAAGAAGTTCATCTGCGGCACGCCGATGAAACCGGCGACGAAGATGTTCGCGGGATGGTTGAAGACCTCCTGCGGCGTGGCGATCTGCTGGACGACGCCGTCCTTCATGACCACGATACGGTCGCCAAGGGTCATAGCCTCGGTCTGGTCGTGAGTAACATAAATGAACGTGCCCTTGATCTCGTGGCGCAGCTTAATGAGCTCGGCACGCATCTGGTTACGAAGCTTGGCGTCCAGGTTGGACAGCGGCTCGTCCATCAGGAAGACCTTGGGGTCACGCACGATGGCGCGGCCGATAGCGACACGCTGGCGCTGGCCGCCGGAGAGCGCCTTGGGCTTACGGTCGAGGTACTCGGTAATGCCCAGAATCTCGGCAGCAGAGCGAACCTTGCGGTCGATCTCGTCCTTGGGAACCTTCTTGAGCTCGAGCGTAAATGCCATGTTCTCGTACACCGTCATATTGGGGTACAGAGCGTAGCTCTGGAACACCATGGCGATGTCGCGGTCCTTGGGTGCCACGTCGTTGACGCGCTTGCCGTCGATGAGCACGTCGCCTGAGGTGATGTCCTCCAGGCCAGCAACCATGCGCATCGTCGTGGACTTACCGCAGCCAGACGGGCCAACGAGAACGATAAACTCCTGGTCATGCACGGTGAGGTTAAAGTCCTCCACCGCGAGCACGCCGTCCTCGGTAACCTTGAGGTTGTGCTTCTTCTCCTCGGTCTTCTTCTTTTTGCCAAAGAAGCCCTTCTTTTTGGACTCGTTGTTGGGATACACCTTCTGAACATGTTTGAGAACGATCTCGGCCATGTCTTTACCTTTCGATATGCGGCGCCGCGCTGAGGGGCGCCGCAGAAACTTGCAAAACAGTTACGGCATCAGCCCTTGACGGCACCTGCCACCACGCCGTCGATGATGTACTTCTGGCAGAGGATGTACATGACGACGATGGGGACAACGACCATCATGATGCAGGCCATCATGGGGCCGAGCTCGACGTGGCCGTAGCCGCCGCGGAAGTACTGGATCAAGATAGGAATGGTCTTGTACTTGGTGGAGTCGAGCGTAAGGTAGGGCAGCAGGTAGTCGTTCCAGACCCACATGGTCTCGAGGATGCCGACCGAAAGATAGGTGGGCTTCATGATGGGAAGGACGATCTTAAAGAACACCTGGACCGGGTTGCAGCCGTCGATCATGGCCGCCTCCTCGATCTCGAGTGGGATGTTCTTTACAAAGCCGGCGAACATAAAGACCGTCAGGCCCGCGCCAAAGCCAAGGTAGATAAAGCAGATGTTGAACGGCGTGTTGAAGCCGATGCGGTCCGCCAAATTGGACAGCGTGAACATGAGCATCTGGAAGGGCACGACCATCGAGAAGACGAACAGGTAATAGAAGAAGTTCGAGATCTTGCTGTTGACGCGCACTACGTACCAAGCACACATGGAGCAGCACACCAGAATCAGCACGACCGACGTGACCGTGATGATGAGCGAGTACATAAATGCCGAGGCAAAGCCTTGCTCGTTAAGGGCGTGCATGTAGTTTGCGAGGCCGTTGAACGTCTCGGGCGTGAGCAGATCGAATGCCGTGGTGGTGCTGATTGCAGTTGCCTTTTTAAAGGAATTGAGCGCAATCATGAACACGGGGTAGATCCACGCGAGCGACAGAATCGTAAAGAAAATCGAGAGCGCGCGGTTGATAACCTTATCGCGTTTCATTACTGCTGCACCTCCTTGGACCTCGTGGCCTTAAGCTGAATCATGGAGATGGCCACGACCAGGATGCAGAAGATGACTGCCTTGGCCTGGCCAATGCCCTGCCATGCGATGCCGGCACGCGAATAGAACGTGTTGTAGATGTTCAGGGCGAGCATCTCGGTGGAGTGCGCGGGGGCACCGCCGGTAAGGGCGAGGTTCTGGTCGAACAGCTTAAAGCCGTTGGTGATGGACAGGAACAGGCAGATGGTGATGGTCGGCATCAGGTTAGGGATCTTAACCTTCCAAAACGTCTGCCATGCCGTGGCACCGTCGACCTTGGCGGCCTCGATGTAGTCGGACGGGATGGACTGCAGACCAGCGATGTAGATGATCATCATGTAGCCGACCTGCTGCCACAGGGTCAGGATGATAAGGCCCCAGAAGCCAGCAGCAGAGTTAAGGGCGATGAGCTGGGCGCCCACGTTGGAGAGCAGGCAGTTGATCAGAATCTGCCAAATGTAGCCCAGCACGATGCCGCCGATCAGGTTAGGCATAAAGAAGATCGTACGGAAGATGTTGGTGCCCTTGAGCGCTTTGCGGGTGAGCGCCTGCGCGATGGCGAGGGCGATCACGTTGATGAGCACCGTCGACAGGAAGGCAAACGCCACGGTAAAGAAGAACGACGTGGCAAACTGCGGATCGGACAGTGCGCGCACGTAGTTCTCGATACCGACAAAGTGCGTGTTGTTGATGGTAATAAACTGGCAGAACGAGAGATAGAAACCCTGGATAAAGGGGATCACGAACCCGATCATAAACGCCAGACACGTGGGCAGCATAAAGAGCGGCCACCAGCGCTTGAGTGCTTTGCCCATAGAAGGGTCCTTTCAATATGCAGGGGGCGGGCAAACTAACGTCTGCCCGCCCCCTGTCGCTAATCAGATAGCTTGGGCAGCAACTGCTTACTCGGAAGCAGCCTTCTCGGTCTTCCAGCCATCGACGAAGGCGTTCTTGACGCCGTCCCACTTGCTGTTGTCGGCAGCATAGGCGATCAGAGCCTGCTTGAGGTTCTTCTTCCACTCCTCAGAGGGGATGTAAACGAAGTCCCAAGCGACGGTCTTCTTGCCGTCCTTGGCCATGGCAACGGCCTGCTGCGAGAAGACGTTGGTGGTTTCCTTGGCGCTCTTGAACGGGGCGGTCAGACCCATCTTGTCAGCGATGATGCTGGTGGCGGTGTCAGAAGTGACGCACCAATACATGAAGTCCTCGGTGGCCTTCTGGGCATCCTCGGAAGCCTGGGAGCTGACGCACCAGTAGTTCTCGCCGCCGGAGCACAGGCCCTGGTTCTCCTCGCCGTCAACGCCGATGTAGATCGGCAGCATGCCGAGCTGGTCGTCGGTCATGCCGGCCTTGGTGAGGTCAGCGTAGGCCCAAGAACCGTTCTGATAGAAGACGGCCTTGCCGGTTGCGAACTCGTTGGTGGCGTCGTCGCCGGTCTTAGAGGCAAGCTGCGAAGGATCGCAGGTGGAGTCGGTGATGTACAGGTCGAAAATCTGCTTGAAGTTGTCGAGATACTCGCCCTTGATCTCGTCGTCCTCCTGGTTGTGCTCCTTCTCGAACTCGTAGTAGAGCGGGAGGTTGGCGAGGTGGGTGGTGTAGCGCCAGCTGGAGGAGTCATCCATGCCGGCGGAAGTAAAGGCACCCTCAACACCAAGCTCGTCCTTGCGGGCCTGGATGTCGTCGGCACAAGCCTTCAGCTTGTCGAAGGAGTTGATGTCCTCGGCCTTGTAGCCAGCCTTCTCGAGCAGCTGCTTGTTGTAGATGATGCCGTAGCTCTCCTGGACCCAGTCGATACCCAGATCCTTGCCATCGGACTGCAGAGCCAGGGAGTCATCAATGAGCTCACCGCGGAGCTTGGTATCGGACAGGTCGGCGCAGTAATCCTTCCAGTTCTTAAGACCGGTGGGGCCGTTGACCTGGAACAGAGTCGGAGCGGAGCTCTTGGACATCTCGGACTTGAGCTTCTCCTCGTAGGTGTTGGAGGCGGCGGTCACGATCTTGACCTCGACGCCCTTCTCCTTCTTATAGGCCTTGGCGATCTCCTTCCACTCCTTGTCGACCTCGGGCTTGAATTGGAGGAAGTAGACCTCGGCAGCGTCACCAGAAGCAGAGGAGCCGGAGCCGGCAGAACCGCCGCAGCCCACGAGACCCAGACCAAGAACCGCAGCCGCGGAACCAGCAAAGCCCAGGAACTGCCTTCTGCTCATTTCGTTCTTCATTACAATCCACCCTTTCACACCGTGGCGGCACCCTTTGCCGCCGCCTTCGGAGATTGGCTCGGGGACTTTGCCCCTTTTGCTGATTTGTACGATACGCTATTTAGCTAGTTGTTTGAACAAGTATTACTAGAGCGGTAGAAAAACTTCGGTGAACGGTAATTTCAACTTGATACTTGACAAGTTTTGTATAAACAATTATTTGTTATCGAATGCAGAGAAAACGCCCGGTCAAGCCGATGTACCGTCGGTTTGACCGGGCGTTTTCTCTTTGAGGCCATGAGTCTCGTCAGGCTGCGAGCTAGCCGGCTATCGCTTGGAATTGACGCGGTAATGGAAGATCTCGGGGTGTGTGCGAGTGTGCGTCACCTCAAACAAGATGCCATCCGAGGTGTACGACTGACTCTCCATGACGGCAACGCAGTTGTATTTGCCGAGGTCAAGATAGCTGCAGTCCTCATCGTTGGCGAGCTCGACACTCACCGTACGACGGCTCGCCATCACTTTGACACCGCGCTTGTGCTCCAGATAGCCGTAAATAGAATCTGCCGCGATCTCGGGAGTCAGGCCCTTGGCGATCGACGCCAAAAAATAGCCATGGTCCACTTGGCGCGCGTTGCCGTTGAGGCTTCGGACACGCACTACGCGAATCAACTCCTCGCCCACCTTAAAGCCCAGGTGACGAGAGAGTTGCTCGGTGCAAACCAGATGTTCGAAAGACTTAACGTCCGTCGATGCAACGGCATTGTTGCGCTTTGCAAACTCGCCAAACGACTCAACCTCTTCGAGTGCGCCCAACATGTCGGTTTCGCCCTTAAGCCAAATAACGCGCACGCCCTTGCCGTGTATGGGCTGCACAAACATCCCGTCGGCCAGCATACCCAAGGCGCGACGGACGGTATTGCGAGTGCATCCGAACTCCGCGGTCAGCTCGGCTTCGGTTGGCAGCATCTCCTGAAACGCATAGGTCCCATTAATGATGCGCGAGCGTATTTCTCGGTAGATTCCTTCGTATATCGCTTTTGGCATTGTTTCACCTCTACATTATACATTTCCGGCTAGGCACGATAGCATTTCTTAAAGTTGTTTAAACCGAATATCGGTAAAGCGACAGGATTTAACCGTTGACGGTTTCTGTCATGCCCAAATCGGTTTCGCTCAAAACTGCCGGTACGACAATCGTCTGGTCCTCTACAATGAATCCATTGTTTAAACGTTTCCCCACGCGCAACGCGCCTTGATATTCGGAAGGCAGAACATGCTGCAAAAAATCCAACGCTTTGGCGGGGCAATGTTCGCGCCCGCCATGCTGTTTTCTATATCAGGCCTCATGGTCGGCGTCTCCGCTCTCGCAACGACTGCGGACATCGTCGGCGATCTCGCCGTATACGGAACCCCTTGGTACGTTTTTTGGACCATCATCCAGCGCGGCTCGTGGACGGTCTTTAAACGCCTCCCGCTCCTTTTTGCCGTAGCGCTGCCCATCGGTCTTGCCCAAAAACAACCGGCTCGTTGCTGTCTTGAGGCTCTCGTCGCCTATTTTGCCTACTGCTTCTTTTTGAGCGAGATCATTAAGCTGAGCGGGGACAACCTTGGGCTTAAGTACCCGTCATCTTTGACCCCCGCCAACGGTATCACCGTCATCGACGGCATCAAGACACTCGACACCGGCATTATCGGCCCGCTGGTGGTATCGGCAACCGTCGTTGCCATCCATGACCGCTTCTACGATGCCAAGGTTCCCGATTGGCTCGGCACCTTCTCGGGCTCCTCGCTGGTCTACCTCATCAGCTTTTTTGCCGTGTTTGCCCTTGCCGCTATCTCGGCCGCCATCGTGCCCTCCGTATACGCAATGACCGAAACGCTGCGCCATGCACTTACGAGCGTCGGCCCCTTTGGCGTGGGCATCTTTGTGTTTTTGGAGCGAGCGCTCGAGCCCATGGGGCTGCACCACCTGCTCTACATGCCAATCTACTACGACAACCTGGTCATTAACGACGGCATCTACGCCACATGGAGCAGCTTGCTCCCCATCCTCTCCCATAGCACGCGCCCCCTTAATGAGCTTGCGCCGTGGGCCGGTTTTACCGCCACCGGCTGGGTCAAGCTCTTTGGCCTTCCCGCCATCGCAGCCGCGTTCTACTCCACCGCAAAACCAGAGCGCCGCGCCGGCCTCAGGGTCATCCTTGTTCCCGCCATCGTCGCCTCGGTGGTTTGCGGCGTTACCGAGCCACTCGAGTTTCTCTTTATGTTCACCCACCCCGGGCTCTTTTTGCTCTACGCCGTCTTATCGTCTTGCCTTGCCACAACCATGAATCTCTTTGGCATCGTCGGCATCTTCTCGGGCGGCCTGATGGAGATGGCAGCCTTCAACTTTATTCCGCTCATGCGCACGCATGCCGGTGCCTATCTTTTGGCGCTCGGTATCGGCCTTGTCTTTAGCCTCATCTTTTTTGTTAGTTTTCGAGCACTCATCTTGGTCTATGACCTTAAGACTCCGGGCCGCGAGGATCATGTCGTCAATCGCGCGGCAATCGATTGTTTAACGGGAAGCGACTTTGCCAAAGAGCAATCTCCCAATGACGAGGTCGATAGTCGATCCGATCAAGATCACGTCCTCGCTGAGCGGGTAATTCAGCTTTTAGGTGGCGTTGGCAATATCGTGGGCGCAACCAACTGCGCCACGCGCCTGCGCGTCGAGGTCGCAGACCCTTCCATCGTTGCAGATAACGCGTCGTTTGTCGCGGTGGGCGCCAAGGGCCTCATCATTACGGGCAAGACCGCCCAGGTGATTATCGGCATCTCCGTTCCCCGCGTTAAAGAGCATTTTGACCAGATCATGGGCCTCGAGCCGGAATTTGTGCCCACCACCTCGGCCTCCCCTGCCGCCAGCGCAGCCCATAAGCGCGGCAATATTTGCTTCTTCGATATCGACGGAACGCTCGCCTGGCAAGACCCCAGGCTCGCCCAAGACCTTCCCGAAGACGAGCGGGACCTCTCCCCCTATCCCAACGAGGCGGTTTCGCAGGCAATCCGCGAGCTTGTCGCCAACGGCAACATGGCCTTTATCTGCACGGGACGTACCCTCAGCTGCATCCACCCCAAACTTCTTGAGCTGCCCTGGACCGGCATCGTCTGTCTTGCGGGCGGTTACGCCGAGATCAACGGACACGCAATTCGCGATCTGTCGATGACGCCCAGTATGCTGCAGCGTCTTGCCCCCTACCTTGAGCAATCGGGCGAGGTCATCCGCTTTGAGGGCCTCAACGGCGTCGTGCGCATGAGTGCCGATGCCCCCGATGCTCCCGGATACGCGCGCACCCTGGGCGACGCAGTCACGCAGCTGCAACATTACAGTGTCTACAAGATCTTGATGTCTACATCGCTCGCCAACCACATCGCTCAAGATAAGGCACTTGAGCCGCTGCTGTGCTTTAACGAGCTCGAACTCGAGGTAACCGAAATCTCGCCCCGCGAATGCACGAAGCGCGGGGGCATCCAGTCTGTACTCGACGCCCTCGATCCCCACCACGGAACCGTATACGGCATCGGCGACGCCAGCAATGACGTCTCGCTGATGAACGCCGTCGATGTCGGTATCGCCATGGGCAATGCGCCGGACTATCTCAAGGATAAGGCCGATTACGTGACCGACACCGTCGATCATGACGGTGTCGTTGCGGCGCTCGAGCATTTTAGACTGATTTAGGCGCGCTCTATCAAACGCACGCCCGTTGTCCTAAATCGCCAAAACTGCCGCGCCAAACGCCCTGATGTGGCAATATGTTGTCTGCATATTGCACCAATGCAACCTCAGAAAGAATGCGAGAACCCGTGTCCAGTCCGTTTACCAGCTTTTTAGCCCAGCACTTTGACCAGATTAACGACTATCTGGCCACGTTCTTTGACGGACAGGCGACCTCTGCCGATATCGAGCGCTACCTGTATGCGCCGCTCTCGGCTTTTACGGCCAACGCCGGCAAGCGCCACCGCCCGCTTATCTGCATGCTCGCCGCAACCGCAGTGGGCGGTAGCTTTGAGAGCGCCCGCAGTGCCGCGGCAGCCATCGAACATTTCCAGTCGGGCGCGTTGATCCACGACGACATCGCCGACAACGGACAGCTTCGTCGAGGCAAGCCCTGCATGCACCTTACCGAGGGCACGGGGCTTGCCATCAATTGTGGCGACCTGGCGCTCACCATGGTCACCAAGACGGTTCTCGACGACCCCACGCTGGAGTCCGACGTGAAGCTGCGCGTGCTTCACGAGCTTACCGAAATGATCGTCCGCACCATCGAGGGTCAAGCGCTCGACCTGGGTTGGGTCCGTGACGGGCGCTTTGATATCTCGGTTGATGACTACCTGGACATGGCGACGCACAAGACCGCGTTTTACAGCGGAGCGACGCCGCTTGCCGCCGGAGCCATTATTGGCGGCGGCAGCGATGAGCAAATCGAGGCGCTGCACACCTTTGGCCTGCACACGGGCCTCGCCTTTCAGATTCAGGACGACCTGCTCAACCTTGTCGGCACTAAGGAAGCCGCCAACAAGGACTTCCGCACCGACATCACCGAGGGCAAGCGCACGCTTGTCGCCGTACATGCCCTCTCTGATGAGCGCCACCACGACGAGGTCGAGGCGATTCTTTCCTCAGGCACCGATGATCCCGCGCAGCTCACACGCGCCGTGGAGATCTTCCAGGAGACCGGCTCCATCGATTACGCCCACACTTACGCGCTCGACCTGACCGCTAAGGCCAAAGCGGCCATCGAGAACGTTGAGCTTGATCCGCACGCACGCGAGCTGTTCCTCTCCATGGCAGATTTCTTTGTGGAGCGCCTTAGCTAACGGGGGTTATAAAACCTGTCAGCAGCGTATTTAGGCACAACTTGCTACACTGTTGAGTGCATGTTTATGCATCCCTTTGCGTTGTCTATCCGACAGACGCTCAAATAGTACGAATGGTACGCCGAAAGGGGTTCGTTCATGGAACCTATTACAACGGGCATGCAAGGAGCAGCCGTCGAGGACGTGCAGTCTCGTCTCCTGCAGCTCGGCTACACGATTGATGCCGCCGAAGTCACCGACAAGTACTTTGGAGCCACCACTGAGCAGGCCGTCAGCACCTTCAGGCTCGACAGCGGCCTTGCTGCCGGTCATGCCGTCGATATCCCCTGTTGGAGCGCCCTTGTAGACGCTTCGTATAAGCTGGGCGACCGCACCCTCTATCTGCGCATGCCCAATTTCCATGGCGCCGATGTGCAGGCCCTGCAGCGCGCTCTCAACGTTTTGGGCTTTGCCTGTGGCGAAGACGACGGCTACTTTGGTCCGCATACCGAGGCCGCCCTGCAGCAGTTCCAGGAAAATGTCGGCCTGTTTGCCGACGGCATGGCCTTCCAGGACACCTACGCCTACATCAACCGCCTGCACCATGTGTGGGAGGGCAAGCCCTCGGTCACCGAAGCCGAGTCCCGCATCGGTTTTGCTCGCGCCGCCAACGTGCTCGAGCGCTTCCAGATTGCCGTTATCGGCGAGGACCCCATCGCACGCAGCGTTGCGTCGCGCATGTGGAATATCGCCACGGCAACGACCGACAACAGCGGCATGATGCTCTGCGACTCCGAGGTCCCAACCGACGTTGACCTGGTGCTCGAGATCGCAAGCGACGGGCTGCCCGCCGACGCCGCACCGCGCGCCACGATTGCCCTCGCCGAGTGCCACAACCTGGCCCAGCGCATCCGCACTGCCAATGTCGCCGCGCAGCAGAAGCCGGCTCGCATTCGCATTGAGCTCACGGGCATGACGCGCTACAACGGCACCTTCACGGCCAGCGACGCGCAGACACTCGCCGTACGCCTGCTCGATGGCGTTTGCGATGCCCTCGCAGATTAGGTAAACTAAACGAGTTGCTTTTGGGCAACACCACACATTGGGACGTAGTTCAACGGTAGAACTCCGGTTTTTGGTGCCGGCTGTTGGGGGTTCGAATCCCTCCGTCCCAGCCATTAAAATTGAGCGCCCTGAGCCCATAACGGCCCAGGGCGCTTTCTTGTGGGCATGCGGAGGGATTCGAACCCGCAAGGGTGCGGAGCTGAGGAAACGCGAAGGCGCCCCAAGCCCATTAGGACCAAGAGCGCCTAACATCAAGAAAATATCAGCCCAGTTCCGAAAAGCGAGCCGCATGCAACAACCAGGTAACCACAGGCCCCGGGAGAGCGGGGACACCGGCTTAGGTTTATCGCGAGTTCCGCACGAACAGGAGGCCACTTAATGTGGCCTCCGTCGTGAGCAGAACTGTAGAGCAGGAAACCTAAGCCGGTGTCCCCGCTCTCCCGGGGCCGGCGGAATTTAGTTATTCAGCATGCGGTCGAAGCTTCCCGAGTCGCCATCCCGATAGTCTGCGGTCATCAGGATCTCCTGCGGAATGCGCCCGCCTTCACGCAGCACGTTGCGGAACTGCACGCGCGTGACCATGGGCAGATCCTTGATCGTCGCCGCCAGGTTCTGCGGCACGCCCTGGTTGGCAGCCGCGGGCTCGCACTCGCCGCCGGCCTTCACGCGACGCTTATGCTCGGCGAGCATGGCGCGGTACATGCCGGCATGCAGGCGAATCTCAACCACATTGGCATTGCGAGTCTGCTCGACAATGCGCGCGCCCTCGCGATCGATATCGCCTACGTAGTAGACGTAGTTAAAGCGATAGCCAATCTCGGCCAGATAATCGTCCAGGGCATGCGAGACGCTCGCCTTGCATCCGCCGCCAAAAATCACGCCGCCCACCTTGATGCCAAAGAGCTTGGCGTGCTTGCGGCCACGCAGCAGCTTGACGATCTCGTCGTAGGTGTCCAGGTTCTCGACCATAATGAACGGCTTGTCGGCGCCCAGCGTAAAGAAGCCCGTAAAATGCACGGGGCGATTGGGGGCGACCTTGATCGCCTGCATGCTGATGCCCTTTTCGGTCATACGCCTGATCAGGCGCTCACCGTGCTTGCCGTCAAAAGCCTTCTCGTCGTTAAAGATCTGGTAGGCACGCTGACGGCGCGAGGCAACCGGCGTATCGGCACCTCGGTTCTGCTCGATCCAAGCCTGGATGATTGCGATTTCCTCGGCAATCTTGCGGTTGGACATCTCGTTGTGCTGAGTGCGCTGCGGAGCCTTTTTGCCGTCCTTGCCCTCGACCTTTACGATCTGTGTCTGCTGCTCCTTGATCTTGGAGAGCGCCATAGGCGTGGGGACAACCTTGAGCAGCTGCCTGCCTAAAACGCAGGCAAGGGCAAACGCCGAGACCTCGCCGTGGGCGGCCGACTCGGGCTGCTGGGCAGCAGTATCTACTGCAGCAGACTCCGGCTTCTTCTGAGACTTGCGCTTAGAATCGCCTTGGGAATTGCGCTCGCGCTTCGGCATAGACGCCTGCTTCTGCGGACGATCGGACTTGCTCTCCTTCGCTGACTGGCGCTTAGGCTGCCCCGAAGAAACCTCGGCCTTCGCATCCTCGTTCTGCGGCGTGGTCTTCTCGGTTGCAGTCTCGGCATGGGGACTGCGGCCCCCACGATGGCGACGGCGGCGAGGCTTGCTCGACGCGCCCTGCTCCGTCTGCTCATCAGTAGGCTGCTGGCCCTTGGCCTCGGCATCAACCTCAAGCTGCGGCTCAACAGGCTTTTGCTCGCGAGCCACCGGCTCAACGGCCTTCTCGTCCTGGGTGGTCGAAACCGACTCGCCCTTCTCCTGACGCTTTACGGGATACGCACGTCCCGCAAAACCGCGGCCGGGACGACACGAACCCGGAGCCTTCTTGGCAGACTCCTCAACATCGTCTGCAACCTCAGAAGACTCTTCAACCTCACGCGCGGTATCCCGCTGTGCAGTCTTAAAGTGAGCACCGCGACGACGCTTGGGCTCTTGGGCCTCCACGGGCTTTTGCTCCCTCGCGGGCTTCTGCGACTCGACAGCAACCTCGGTCTCAACAGCCTCAGCATCCGTCTCACCCTTTCGAGCAACGGCGCGACGGAAGCGCTCCTGCTGGGCGCGGCGCTGCGCATCGCGCTTGCCACCCCCGCCAAAACCGCCGCGTCCTGCCTTGGCCGTAAAGGCACGCACGACGTTCTCATCGAGCAACTCATCGGTATCGACATGCTCACGCGGAGCAGCTTCTTCCACAGCAGGCACGTCAGCGGAATCCTCGACGACAAAATCTTCGACGGACTCGGCAGGCTGCTCCTGGACATCGCGGATCTCGGCATTGATGGTATAGAACGCCGGGCGCCCGTTAATGCCGCTACCCTCGATCTTGGTCACGATCTTTGCCGCGATAAGCTCATCGCGCATCGCCTTGGTGTCACATTCCTTATCGACGGAGCGGAAAATTTGCGCCAGCGCACTCGACTTAATCTTGAGCGCCTTGCGGCAAAGCAGGTCGTAGGCAACCAGCTTGGCACGCTCAGCAGAAAGCGACGTCTGGCTGCTCAGACGTTCAGCCAGGGCATCGACATTATTTTGGTTATCGGAATATACCGTCTTGGCCACGGGGCCCCTTTCATATGTACACATATACGTCTATATGGTACAACGCGCGCCCTTATCCACGCAAAACATCTGCGAGAACACTCGAGCGCCACCCGCTTTTGCATGAAAAAAGGACCGAGCCCGCAAAGTCGCGGACCCGGTCTTTCCGAGTCATATAGATGTGACGTTCAACTCGTCAGGTCGACTAGGCCTTGGCGGCCTCGGCGTCGGCAGGAGCCTCAGCGGCAGCGGCGCGACCGTACTCGGCCTTGCCCATCTCGGACCACTCGGGCTCCTCATCAGGCATGGAGCCAGCCTCCTTGCCGAAGAACTCCTTGAGGCAGTTGACGGCGACGATGAGGCCCAGGACCATCAGCAGGACGGCAAAGACGAGCTGCAGGCCCTTGGTGGCGGCGACGGAGACGGCGGCCGTGGTGGCGGTAGCCGGGATGGTGCCGAAGAAGCCGTAGGCCTGGACGGCGGTCATGCAGCCCATGGCGCTCTGGACCAGCGAGGTAAAGGTGCAGCAGAGCAGGAAGACGACGGGCACGTAGAGCATCCAGCCCTTGCGGCCGGTGCACTTGCAGAACACGGCGAGGGTGATCATGGTCATGCCGCCGAGCAGCTGGTTGGAAGCACCAAAGAGCGGCCAGATGTTGGCATAGCCACCAAAAGCGAGGGCGAGACCGGGAAGCAGGGTGACGACTGTGGCGAACCAGGGGTTGCCGAGGACCTTCATGTAGCCGGCCTTGGACTCGATGGCCAGGGCGTCGTTGGTCTGGGCAAAGAACTCGGAGAACGAGGTGCGGGCGATGCGGGCGACAGCGTCGAGCGAGGTCAGGGCCAGAGCGGAGACGTTCATGGTCATGAAGACGGTAGCGAGCGTGCCGTCAACACCGAAGGCCTGCATACCGCGGGAGATGCCAGCGGCGAAGATCTGGAACGGGGTGGAAGCGACACCGGCGTTGAGGGCGCCGGTACCGGCGGTGTTCATATCGGAGAACATGATGCCGGCAACGATGATGGCAAGGATGCCGACGAAGGACTCGACGATCATTGCGCCGTAACCGACCTTGACGGCGTCCTGCTCCTTCTCGACCTGCTTGGAAGAGGTGCCGGAAGAAACGAGGCTGTGGAAACCGGAGAGAGCACCGCAAGCGACGGAGACGAACAGGACCGGGAACATCATGCCGGAGGCAGTGGAGAAGCCGGTGAAGACCGGAGCGGTGATAGTGGCCTGACCGTTGACGCCCAGGACGACGATGCCGAGGACAGCGCAGACGATCATGACGATCATCATGATGGAAGTGAGGTAGTCACGCGGGGTCTTGAGCATCTGGATGGGCATAGCGCCAGCGAAGACCAGGTAGACCATGACGACGGCGAACCACTGGAACTTATCCAGGTAGACCGGGAACTGCATGCCGACGGCGAACATGAGAACCATGAGGACAACGCCAGTGACGAACTCGGCAGCGCCGGTGAGGTTGAACTTCTTCTGGGCCCAACCAAAGGCGATAGCGACGAAGGTGAACAGGATGGAAATGGTACCAGCGCAGCCGGCGGCATAGGACTTGGTGAAGTCGATGGCACCGGTAGCAGCACCAGAAGCGTCAACGGCCGGGGTGAACATGAACGTCTTGCAGACCATGTCGGTGAAAGCGGCGATGACGATGATGCAGAACAGCCAGCAGAACAGCAGGAACAGGCGACGGCCGGTCTTGCCGATGTACTTCTCGATGAGCTGAGCGAGCGACTTGCCGTTGTTCTTCATCGAAGCGTACAGGGCACCAAAGTCGTGGACGGCGCCAAAGAAGATGCCGCCGACGAGGACCCAGAGCACGACGGGCAGCCAGCCAAAGGCCATGGCGACGATCGTACCCGTGACAGGGCCAGCACCGCAGATCGAGCTGAACTGGTGCGAGAACGCGGTGAAGGCGGAGACGGGCGAGAAGCTCTTGCCGTCCTTCATGCGCTTGGCCGGCGTGAGGGCCTCTTTGTCAACGCCCCACTTGTTGGCCAGCCAGCGGCCGTAGCCCAGATAGCCGCAGGCGAGCACCGCCGCGGCCACAACCATGAGCAAAACTCCGTTCATTACATTTCCTCCTCTAAAAAGAACTTCCTAGACATAAAAAATGAGGGCCGTCGGTTGCGCTCGACGGCCCTCATCTTCATCAGCCGCCCGTTATCGTACGGGCTAGCTGTATGTGCTAACCCGCATCAGATAATTACTACGCTGATAATGTTTAGCTGATGCGTGAACATGTCTAAGAAATCCTCTTCAATCATGATGCGAACGATCCGTGCGTGTTCACATCCCCCAGTGGTTGAAAAGGAGTATGAAACTTTAGTTACCTAAAGTCAACGCAAATTTGTAATGAATTTTCAACTTTTTTGGATTTTTCGGTATAAAACGCCACTGACCTCGGACTTTACCCAGCGACAGTTTTTGCATGAGAGATGTCCCTCGGGAGCGGGCGGGCGTATACAAGGTTTCCTGCTCTACAGTCCTGCTCGCACGGAGAGCACATTAAGTGCTCTCCGGCTCGTGCGGAACTCGCGATAAACCTTGTATACGCCCGCCCGCTCCCGAGGGGCTCCCATCCCAAATGCGGAGCAAAGCTCCGCACACCAACTTTTTCTTTCAGCTAAAGAACGCTGGAAATTCGACGCTGGCTTGTTAACCTTGCTGGACGTTGTCGACGCCAAACCAGCTCGGAAGCTATATCGATACAGAAAGGTCCTCGACCGGAGGGGCCGGATATAAGGTTTATCGCGAGTTCCGCACGCAAAGAAGGCCACTTA
>CABVCF010000033.1 GCA_902496775.1 uncultured Collinsella sp. | reverse complement strand
CTTTGAGCCCGCACACAGGCCAAAAACGGGAGATTATCCACGCTCATTCCTGAGTAGTCATTTATGAACGTCCCCAATGACTACTCCGGCAACGCCGATGTTTTGGCAACGGCAGCGAGCGGGCCGCATTCGGAGCAAGACGACGCCGCAGGTAGAGAACGGACAGCGAGCGGGTCGCATTTGAGACAAGGTGACGTGAAACGAAAGGGCGCTGACCTTCTGGTCGCGCCCTTGAAGTTGAACGTCAGATTGTCCAAATGCGGCCCGCGCAGCGTCGAGCAGTTACGGCGTTTGGTAAAACGCCGTAACTAACGTGCTCCGTACTGCTCGTAGTAGGCGTCGATGGCGGTCTTGAGCTCATCATCGATGACGACCTTGCCGTCGATCTCGTGGTTGTAGAGGGTCTCGACGACCTCGGCCATGGAAACGATGCTCGCGACGGGGAAACCGTACTTTGCCTCGATCTCCTTCTGAGCGGTGGTCACACCGCCCTTGCCGACCTCCATGCGGTTGAGGGACACGATCAGGCCCTTGATCTCGACATCGGCAGCAGCCTTGACCTTAGGATAGGTCTCGTCGATGGACTTGCCGCTGGTGGTGACGTCCTCGACCATGACCACACGGTCGCCGTCCTTGGGCTCATAACCCAGCAGGTTGCCCTTATCGGCACCGTGGTCCTTGGCCTCCTTGCGGTCGCAGCAGTACTTGACCTCCTTGCCGTACAGCTCGTGGTAGGCAATTGCGGTCACGACGGCCAGCGGAATGCCCTTGTAGGCCGGTCCAAACAGCACATCAAAGTCGTCGCCGAAGTTATCGTGGATGGCTTGGGCGTAATACTCGCCCAGCTTCTTGAGCTGATAGCCCGTCACGTAAGCGCCGGCGTTCATAAAGAACGGGGACTGACGGCCGCTCTTGAGCGTAAAGCTACCGAACTTAAGAACGTCGGACTCGACCATAAACTTGATGAACTCTTGCTTGTAAGCCTCCATGCGGGCTCCTCTCGTAATCGCGTACGTGCTCTTCAGTTTAGCGCAGGCGAGGCGTCGATGTGGGCGTGCTTTGGAGCCATGGCATTCTGTAAAGGCTTTGTCAGGGGGAATGGTTTTCCGAACAATGGGGTTGACATGGCAAACCCCCTCATCAAGAATACGGGCGGATTAAAAAGGGGTACGAGATACCCAAAGCGCGCTGCGCTCAGCCTTTAGGAGGTGTGCCATGGAAGGCAGTCCTAGTCGAAAAACCTGCATGTCGCCCTCGGCACGCCGTGAGGATTCCGCATACGCATAAACGCCACCGGCAGATCGCCAAAACCACCACAAAGGCGCGCTGCACCCTTTGTGGGCTCAAGAGCTTGACGTGAGCGACATCTAGGTTTTTTGAAGCAAATACGACACGTACGCTAACTCCCTTCAACAAGGAGGACCCTATGCTGATGCTCAAAACCGTTACGGTACTCGAAGCCATCTCCAAGCGCCGCCGCACGGCGCGCCCCGCCGCTCATACCGGCCTGTCCAAGAACACCATATTCGCCGCCACCCATAGTGCCGAGGACGCCCTCGTACTGCTTGACGCCACGGCAAACGGTCTCACCGCCGAGCACGCCGCCGAGCGTCTGGATGCCGCCGGCCCCAACACCATCGAGGCGCCGACCAAGACGCTCACCCGCCGCATCGCCGACGCCTTCATCGATCCCTTCGCCGGCATCCTCGCCGCGCTCGCGCTGGTCTCGCTCTACATCGACGTGCTCGCCGTGCCCGAGCCGCAGCGCGACCCCTCCACGGTCATCGTCATCGGCATCATGCTGCTGGTATCGGGCGGTATGAAGTTTATCCAGGAAGCCCGCAGCGGCAATGCGGCAGAGGCCCTCAAGGACCTGGTCTCCAACACTTGCACCGTCCTGCGCGACGGCGAGCGCATCGAGATCCTCTTCGACGAGCTCGTCCCCGGCGATGTGATCCGCCTCTCTGCCGGCGATATGGTGCCGGCAGATGCCCGCGTCATCACCGCGCGCGACCTGTTTGTCATCGAGTCCGCACTCACCGGCGAGAGCGAGGCCGTCGAGAAGACCGCTGCCATCACCGTCGTCGAGGGCGCCGACGGCTCCGCGCTGCCGCTCTCTGCCTGCAAGAACATCGTCTTTACCGGCACCTCCGTGCAAAACGGCACCGCCATGGCACTTGTCGTTGCCACCGGCTCGGACACCTACCTGGGCGGCATCGCCAAGATGCTCAACGGGCGCGGCGAGAAGAGCGCGTTTGACCGCGGTGTCTCGAGCGTCTCCATGCTGCTCGTACGCCTCATGCTCGTTATGGCGCCGGCCGTCTTTGCCATCAACGCCGCCACCAAGGGCAACGTCATCGACGCGCTGCTGTTCGCCACAAGTGTGGCCGTGGGCATCACGCCGCAGATGCTTCCCGTCATCGTGACCACGAGCCTGTCGCAGGGCGCCAAGGACCTCGCCCGTCGCCAGGTTATCGTCAAGGAGCTGCCGGCGATTCAAAACCTCGGCGCGATGGATGTCCTGTGCTGCGACAAGACCGGCACCCTCACCGAAGACTGCATCGTGCTCGAGCGCTACCTCAACGCCGACGGCAACGAGGACACGCGTGTGCTGCGCCATGCGTTTTTAAACAGCTTCTTCCAGACCGGCCTCAAAAACCTTATCGACCTGGCCGTTATCGACCGCGCCGATGTGACGCCCTCGACCGTCGCACCCAATTCCATGCTGGGCCAGAGCCTGCGCGACCGTTATACCAAGGTCGACGAGGTCCCCTTCGATTTCTCGCGCCGTCGCCTGAGCGTAGTTGTCTCCGACGCCCAAGGCAAAACCCAAATGGTTACCAAGGGAGCTGCCGAGGAAATGCTCGAGATCTGCTCCTTTGTCGAGGTCGATGGCATCGCCCAGCCGCTCACCAACGAGAGCCTCGCCCAGATTCGCAAACAGATCGCCGATCTTAACGCCGAGGGCCTGCGCGTAATTGCCGTGGCGCAGAAAACCAATCCGCGCTGCGTGGGCGAGTTTGGCATCGCCGACGAATGCGACATGGTGCTGATGGGCTTTTTAGCTTTCCTCGATCCGCCCAAGGCGAGTGCCGCGGGCGCCGTCACCACCCTCGAGGCCAAGGGCGTAGCGGTCAAGGTCCTGACCGGCGACAACGACCGCGTCGCCGCCACCGTCTGCGCGCAGATCGGCATCGATGCGAGCAACGTCTTGCTCGGCTCCGAGATCGATGCGCTCGACGACGCCGAGCTTGCCGAGCGCGCCGAGAAAACCCACCTCTTCGCCAAGCTCTCGCCGTTGCAGAAGGCGCGCCTGGTGCGCGTCATGCGCGAGCTACTCGGCCACACCGTGGGCTTTATGGGCGACGGCATCAACGACGCCGCCGCCATGCGTGCGAGCGATTGCGGCATCTCGGTCGATTCGGCCGTCGACATTGCCAAGGAATCCGCCGATATCATCTTGCTTCAGAAGGACCTGGGCGTGCTCGAACGCGGAATCATCGAAGGCCGCCGCACCTACGGCAACCTGCTCAAGTACCTCAAGACCACAGTGAGCTCCAACTTTGGCAACGTGCTGTCCGTGACCGTCGCGAGCCTGTTCTTGCCGTTTTTGCCCATGAGTGCCCTACAGCTGGTGCTGCTGTCGCTCGTCTACGAGATCGTGTGCATCACGCTACCGTGGGACACCGTCGATGACGTCTGGACCGCCCGTCCGCGCTCCTGGGACGCCGCGTCCATCAAGGGCTTTATGCTCGAGCTGGGCCCCGTGAGCTCGCTGTTTGACATCGTGACCTTCGCCGCGCTCTTCTTTGTGGTGTGCCCCGCCACCGTGGGCGCAAGCTGGTCCGAGCTCTCCGAGACGGGCAACGTCGCGGGTATGGCGACCTTTGCCGCGCTCTTCCAGAGTGGCTGGTTTATTGAGTCCATGTGGTCGCAGACGCTCGTGATCCACATGCTGCGCTCCCCGCGCCTGCCGAGCCCACGTGACCACGCCGCGCCGGCACTGTGCGCTCTCACCGTGCTAGGCCTGGCGCTTGTCACCTGGCTGCCGGCAAGCCCCATCGCCGATGCGCTCGGCCTCATGACGCTGCCCACGAGCTTTTTTGGGCTGCTCATTGGCATCGTTACCGCCTATATCGCGCTCACCCAGCTGGCAAAGCGCCGCTACATTGCCCGCCACGGCGAGCTGCTGTAGCAAGTAGACGGAAAACACCCTGCCAGCTGCCGTTGCCACTACCACAGCTGCCAACGCCGCTGCCGTTGCCTCTGCCGCCGCCGCAGTCTATCCCCTCAGCAATTGCGGTGAAATAGTTCCTGTTTAAAGCCCCGTGACTTTAATTTAGGGACTATTCCACCGCGACTTATTGGGAGATTAGCTAGTCCTTGGGTGTCCAGGACCAGAAGAAGTTGATGAGGGCCACGCGCGAGGCGGTGCCGGTCTTTTTGTTGATCGAGGAAATGTGACGATAGAGCGTGGAGCGCGAAAGGAAAAGCGTTGTGGCGATGTCCTGAACGCTCTGGTCCGAAACGACCAAGACCTCAAGAATATCGCGCTCGCGCCTTGTAAGCCCAAAGGTGACGACGAAGGCATCGAGGCGTTCATCGGACGTGGGCTCCGCTGCCTCCACGGGCTCGGGGTCGGAGCATGTGGGCGCAAGATCCCCACCAAGATCGTCGGTGGCAAGCGGCAGTCCGTCCCGCATCGCGGCATCATCGGCTCGTTGCCCCAACTGCCCCAGCAGCGTAATCGCAATGCCCACAAACATCACGAGCGCCGCACCGACCGCAGCCAGCACATTTTGACTCGAGATAATCGCCACTGCCGGCGCCGTCACGAACATCGAGCACACGTTGTTGACGACGCGACCCATGCACGGCCAAAAATATGACCAGCGCGCATAGAGCGAGACGGCGGCATATTTTGTGGTAAAGAACACCACGAAAAAGCCCGAGCCCAGATAAAAGATGATCGTGGCAGCAAGCTCGTTGCCGCCATTGCCATCGACGATGAGCACAAAGAACGAAAGCGTGGACAGTATGGCGGCACATGTCATGCCGATATTCATATACGAGCGGCCGTGCAGGTCAAATAGTGCGCCAGCGACCAACGAGCTCACGACAAGCAGCAGGCGCGGCCAATCGCCCAAATCGACGGCTCCGACAGCATGCAGGGTCGTGAAGCCCGCGTTGAGAGCGGCGAATACGCTGGAAAGATACGCCGTCGCCACGGTCAGGCGAACTACGGCGCGACGGAATGCCGCCTTTGCCTCGGGATCGTCATGCCACTTGGCGCCATATTCCAGAGCATCTACCGAAAGCCCGGCAGCACTGGGTTCAAAGTTGGGATCGGACTCGTCGCGCAGCTTGGCGCGTCGGGCACCGTGGAGCAACGCCACCTGCGCGATCGCACAGACGACCAGAACAGCCTGCTGAGGAATGCCGACAGGCATCACCATGTGGTTGATCACCTGTACCAGAACGCCCATGGCATAGGAAAGTGCGGCGGCGCGCGCCAGGCAGGGCGTCTGCGCAAAACGCCGCGCAAGATTGGCATGGGCGGTCGATCCGCAATAGCCCAGGGCGCAGCACGCCACCAGGCCGCCGGCAATTACTACCTCAAACCGCACTGCCGTAATCATCAGCAGCAACGCCGATACCAACAGCACGCCTGTAATATCGCTCGTCGCATCGATCGTCTGGGGAAGGCGATAGTACAGAATAGGACGCACAAAAAAGCCAATCACGCTCGCGCCGATAACAAGGCTCTCATAAATAACAACCTCGTCCGGAGACACGAACTCGGCCATGCGCGCATCAAAAAGATACTCGCACGCCAAAAACGTGAAGAAGAACAGCGCCAGGCATATAATCTCCCGAATGCCCCGACGCAGATATGCGATTGTGTCTCCCATGTCCCTCATGGTTAACCCCCAGCCGCTCAATTGTCTGGAAAACTATTTTAATAAAGAACCAGTCTCAATATCGAAGCCGAGCTCGAAATGCTGCAAATTTGACCCCAGCCGTTCACGTCACACCGCAGTTTTGAGCCTCATGGACCAGAAGGGACACGCGCGGCCTCTAGCTCGGCCAGGAGTGTCTCCAGCTGCCACTCATTTAAGTACGTCCCCAATGAGTGGCCGAAGAACGTCCCCAACGACTGGTCAAAAATGGGCCATGTGTCCCAGTTGTGGAGACTCCTTGAGCCGTCTGGGTATCGCGAAGGATCGCGCACTCCCCCATCATCAAAAGTGACACACGCTACCAGTTGATGGGAGGCAGCCATGGGCTTCTTTGACAAGATGTTCGAGAAGAAAGAGTGCGCGATTTGCGGTACCGAGCTGGGACTTCTAGGTAAGACAAAAATCAATGAAGGCTACCTGTGCAAAGAGTGCGCCGGCAAGCTCTCCCCCTACTTTCACGGCTATCGCTCCAGCACCGCGGACGATATCCGTGAGCAACTCGCCTACCGCGAAGCCAACGCCGAACGCCTGGCCTCGTTCAACCCCACGCGCACGCTTTCTGCCGGGCGCACCAATATTATGCTCGATGAGGACGCGGGCCTGCTGATCATCACTTCGCAGAGCCGCTGGCGCGACGCCAATCCCGACATCATCGAGTTCTCGCAGGTACTCGGTTGCGATATGGATATCGACGAGCATCGCACCGAGATCTATCGCGAGACCAAGGACGGCGAGCGCGAGAGCTACAACCCGCCGCGCTACGACCTGGATTACGACTTTAATCTGACTATCCACGTCAACACGCCGTACTTTACCGAGATCAACCTGCGCGTGAACGACTCCACCATCGATCAGCGCGGCTCCATCGAATATCGCGAGGCCAAGCGCCAGGCAACCGAAGTCCGCGATGCGCTGGTGCAGCTGCGTCAGGAGACACGCGACAGCGTCGTGGCCGCCAAGGCCCCCAAGACCGCGGTGACCTGCCCCTTCTGCGGAGCCACCACCATTCCCGATGCCAGTGGGCGCTGCGAATACTGCGGCGGCGCCATCGGCTCATAGCCCCCGGCACGGAAAGGACCGATCATGGCCTTCGAGAGCGTTAACTATCAGTGCCCTGCCTGCGGTGGCCCCTTGCATTTTGCAAGCGCCGAGCAAAAGCTCGTCTGCGACTACTGTGACTCGCGCTTTGAAGTCGAAGAAGTCGAGGCCCTCTATCGCGAGCGCCAGGACAAGGCAGATGCCAAAGCCGATGCAGCGCGGCAGCCGCAACGCCCAAGCCCGTCGCCGACGACGCGGTGCAGGAGCTCGCCCAGAACGCCGGCTACATCTGCTCGTCGTGCGGCGCCGAGCTCGTGTCCGACGGCACCGTCGCCGTCACCACCTGCCCGTACTGCGGCAACTCCGCCGTGGCGCCCGGCCAGCTCTCGGGCGACTTCTCGCCCGACCTGGTGATTCCGTTTAAGCTCGGGCGCGACGACGTCACGGCCGCACTCAAGGAACACTACAAGGGCAAGATCTTGCTGCCCAAGAGCTTTGTCACCGGAAACCACATCGACGAGGTCCAAGGTGTCTACGTGCCGTTTTGGCTCTACGGCGCCCGCGTTGACGGCGAAGTGTACTTTGACGCGACCAACGAGACCGTGACCGAGGAATCCGACCGCACCGTCACGACCACCGACCACTACGATGCCTATCGCAAGGGCAATATCTCGTTTAAGCGCGTGCCCGTCGACGGATCGTCCAAGATGCCCGACGGCCACATGGACGCCATCGAGCCGTTTGACTACGACGCACTGCGTCCGTTCTCGGTCGCCTATATGCCCGGCTACATCGCCAACCGTTACGACGAGGACTGCGAGACCTGCAAGGCGCGCGCCGAGCGTCGTATGGAAGAAAGTACGATCTCGGCCCTGCGCGAGACCGTCGTCGACGAGTATGACGACGCCACGGTCGAAAGCAAGCAGCTCGACTACACCTGGGAAGACAGCGACTACGCCCTGTTCCCCGTCTGGATGCTCTCCACCTCGTGGAACGGCAAGAGCTACCTGTTTGCCATGAACGGCCAGACCGGCCGCTTGGTCGGCGAGCTCCCCTGCTCCAAGCCCAAGCTCGCCATCGCCTCGGTGCTGTTCTTCGTGATCGGATTTATCCTCTCCCAGATTCTCTTTATGGGGGAATACGCCTTCGATCCGGATTACCTCACCTTTGATATCGAGGGTATCCTCATCAACATCATCGCGCCGCTGATCATCGTGATTATCGGAGACGTGCTACTGGTAGGCCAGCTCAAGACGGCCAACGAAGCAACCCATGCCGATGAGTATTGTGGCGAGCTCGACCTGACCGAGAAGCACGACACCTTCAGCCACACCGAGACCACCGTTGTCATGAAAGACGACAAGGACGATTAGTCATTCTGACCAATAACCACCCGGCCTTTGACGAGAAAGGAAGATCACCATGGGACTCTTGAAAGCTGGATTGGGAGCTGCCGGCGGCGTCATGGCCGACCAGTGGAAGGAATTTATCTACTGCGAATCGATGCCTGCTGACGTCTTGGCCTGCAAGGGCAGCAAACGCACCGGTGGCCGCAGCTCCAACACGCGCGGCGAGGACAACGTCATCTCCAACGGCTCGGTCATCGCCGTCAACGACGGCCAGGGCATGCTCGTGGTGCAAAACGGCAAGATCATCGAAGTCGCGCTGGAGCCCGGCGAGTTCGTCTTCGATACCGGCAGCGAGCCGAGCGTCTTTAGCGGCAACCTGGGCGATTCCATCAAGGAGACCTTCGCCAATATCGGCAGCCGCTTTACCTTTGGCGGCGACGCGGGCAAGGACCAGCGCGTCTACTTCATCAACACCAAGGAGATCATCGGCAACAAGTACGGCACCGCCTCGCCCGTGCCCTTCCGCGTGGTCGATAACAACATTGGCCTGGACGTCGACATCTCCGTGCGCTGCAACGGCGAGTATTCGTACCGCATCACCAACCCGCTGCTGTTCTACACCAACGTATGCGGCAACGTGACCGATAGCTATACGCGCGACAAGATCGACAGCCAGCTTAAGTCCGAGCTGCTCACCGCCCTGCAGCCCGCCTTTGCCAAGATCTCGGAGATGGGCATCCGCTACAGTGCCATCCCCGGCCACACCACCGAGCTCGCCCGCGCGCTCAACGAGGTCCTCTCGGCCGACTGGCGCGACCTGCGTGGTGTCGAGATCGTGAGCTTTGGCGTTAACTCCATCGCCGCCTCGCAAGAAGACGAGCAGATGATCAAGGACCTGCAGAAGGCCGCGGTCATGCGCGATCCCACCATGGCAGCAGCCAACATCGCCAGCGCCCAGAGCGACGCGATGCGCGCGGCGGCCGCTAACCCCAACGGCGCAATGGCCGGCTTTATGGGCATGGGCATGGCAGGTGGCATGGGCGGCATGAATACCAGCCAGCTGTTCGCCGCCGGCCAGGCACAGCAGCAGGCCGCCCCGCAGCCGGCTCCGGCGCCCGCCCCCGCACCGGCCCCCGCCGCCGCACCTGCGGCCGGCACGTGGACCTGCAGCTGCGGTGCCACCAACACCGGCAAGTTCTGCTCCGAGTGCGGCAGTCCCGCGCCCGCGCCCGCACCGGCCAAGTGGTTCTGCCCCAACTGCGGCAGCGAAAACGGCGGCAAGTTCTGCAGCAACTGCGGAACGCCCAGGCCCTAGCGCCCCTAACTGGTAATGAGCGGGGGGATCCGCCACCCCCGCATTTGCTTCTATGGGTTTCGTTCGATGAAGGAGGACACCATGAAGACAACGTTCAAAAAGTCCGTACTCGCATTTCTGACATGCGTCCTGGCGCTCGCCTTTGCCCTGACGGGCTGCAGCGGCGGCGGCAAAGACCCCAAGGCCAACTTCGTCGGCAGCTGGGAACTCTCGGGTGGAACCTTGGACGGCGAAGAGCTCACCGATGAGTACATGGATATGCTCAAGGAGTGGGGCCTCAACTGTATCCTGATCCTCGACGAAGACGGCACGGGCGTCCTCGACATGTTCCTTGAGGTCGCCGACCTGAAATGGGAGGCCAAGGACGCCACCACCGTAACGATTACCGCCGAAGATGAGTCGCACGACCTGAATCTCAAGGACGACAAGCTCGTCCTCGAGGTGGAAGGCGACAAGCTTATCTTTACGAAGTCCGACAAGGATCTGTCCGGTACAGTGAAGAAGGATCGCGAGAACGCCGAGAAGGAAGAAGAGATCGATGAGGCCGTCGAAGACGACGACGTCCAGAGCATCGAAATCTCCCCCGCCGTCACCGTCGCCGACGACGACCTGTGCACCATCACCATCACCGAGAAGTTCAAGGACGACTGGGGCGACATCGGCTTTGTCGTCAACATCACCAACAAGAGCGACAAGGACCTGACCTTCTACGCTCCTTCCGGCAAGACCAACGTCAACGGCACCATGAAGGAACCCTGGTTCTCGGCTCACTTGATGCCCGGCACCAACGCCACCGAGGAATTCACGTTCTCGAGCGGCGAGCTTGACAGCCTTGACGACCTCGTCAATACGACCATCGGCATCGACGCCTACCTGACCGATTCCTACGAGGACGTCGCCTCTTACAGCGCAACCCCCGCCGCTTTATGCCGATGCATAACGAGCGTTAGCGCTCCATGTTGGGAACGATGCTGCCCTCCGTTACTGCGCGCACGGCTAGGCGCATGATGTTGTCGTAGCCGGTCTTATTGAGAATCTCCGAGATGCGGCGTTTGATGGTGCCCTCGCTCATAAACAGCTCGGCCGCGATCTCGCGGCGGCTCTTACCCTCGCAGGCAAGGCGCAAGATCGACAGCTCGACATCGTCGAGGGCCGCCGTGCCCGAGAAGATGCTCTCGGGCGGCTTGGGAAACGTGCAGTAACCCGCCAGCGTGGAGCGCATCACGGCGAATAGCTCGTCGATACCGACGTTCTTGTACACAAAGCTGTCGACGCCCGCCTCGCGCGCCTGGTCCACAAAGGTGATTTCGGGCATACCCGTCATGATAATGACGCGGCACTCGGGCAGTTGTTCTTTGATGCGCGCCGCCGCCACGATGCCGTTGGAATCGTGCTCGGTGCATTTAATGCGCGCCGCCGCCACGATGCCGTTGGAATCATGCTCGGTGCATACGTCCATCAGTATCATGTCCGGGCGCTCCTTGAGCGCGACACCCAAGGCCTCGGAAGCATCGGCAATGGCGGAAACAACGGTCATATCGGGCTGGTCGTCAACGGAGCGCGCCAGGCTCTCGCGCAGGATGGCCTGGTCTTCGACTATAAGGACGCGGATCATGAACTTCTCCTTTGGACCGTGGCGTTGGAGGCGAGCGGGATGGACACCGTAAGCGTGAAGGGCGGGGCGGTGTGGACTTCCAGGCTGCCGCCCAGATTCTGTGCGACATGCCTCATACCTGGGATACCCGTTCCCTCGCGATACGATACGGGTGCAGGCGCGCCGTCGTTAGAAACGACCATCCGCGCGACAGCGCCGTCTTCTGTCCCCTCCTGCCACAGGCGCACATGGACCTGATGGGCCTGTGCATGCTTGGTGGCATTGGTCGAGGCTTCGCGGATAATCTGCAAAAATGCTGCGGCGACACGCGCGTCGTTTGGCAGCTCGCCCTCCACATCGATCTGCACGCTCACCAGGCCAAAGGCATGGACGATATCGCCCAATTGCTCTGCCGGTTCGGTGTCGCCGCCGCTGCGCAAGTCGTCGGAGATTGAGCGCAGCAGCGGGTCGATCTGCTCGAGTGACTCGTCATCCAGGCGCCCCTCCTCCAGATAACGATGGAGGATGGACAGGCGCTGCCCGATCACGTCGTGCACGCGAGCGCGCATACGCAGATAGGCCGCATTGTCAGCAACTTTTTTGACTTCTTCGATCTGGGCTTGGAGCTCTTGGCCCGCAAGCTCAAGCAGGTGGTTGGCTTGCGCCAGGCGATCATGAGCATGCGCATACTCTGTTACATCCAGGCCGATAATGCGCTCGAAGAGGCGGCCCGAAACCATAACGTCATCGTGCACAAACAAGCGAATCTCGGCGGGAGAAACCTCGACCACCGCCCGCGCCTCACCAAAGCGGTCCAGATTAATCCGCACACGGTTCCTGCTGCTTTCGGGCATTTGCATGCTGAGTTTGCGCAAGTCGTTCCATGTACCGCTCATATCGCCTAGGTCGGTGGGCATATGAAGCTCCACCAGGTTTTTTCGCATGCAGCGGTTCATGAGCAGCGGACGGCCCCTCGGGTCCAGATACAGGATGCCCACGGGAATCACGTTGATGGTTTCGATCGTCGAGAACGCGGTGATATCCTCCTGGCGGTTGCGGACATCCATCAAGAGCGCCGCAATGGAGCGGAACAGGAAAAACGCTCCCTCTGCGATAAGGACCGTGGTCCACGCCGAGCCCATGGCAAGCACCACCGGCGGTGTCACGGCGGCAACGAGCAACAGTTCGGCCAGCATGACGGGGCGACGATAGTGCACCATAAGCACCATGCCGTAGGCAAAGATCACGGCATTGAGCCACAACGCTCCGCCCATTGCCCTGGCGCAAACGTCAAGCGGCGCCACCAGATATGAGCCAGACGACGCGAACAAGATGAGCGCCGAAATAACTAGGTGAAGCACAAGGCTCGCCTCGTAGGCACAAATCACCTTACGGTTATAGGACGAGCGGCGCGATGCGATGAGCGGGACGTGAATCGTCTGCAGACACGCAGCCAGGGCAAAGACAACATCGAGCGCAACGATTTGGGGAAGGATGAGCGAAATCTGCATCGTCACTCACCCGCCCGCGGCATCAAGACGATCATGCGCAGCTGGCCGGGCTCGCCCTCAAGGCGGTATGCCACGTTGCGCCCTTGCAGAGCGCTTTCGAGCTCTTGCGCGGCGGGCGTCTGCGAAAGATCTGCATCATCGTTGGAAAAAAGCGTGGCGCGCAGCTCGACACTGCACCGGTCATGGTCGCCCAAGTGATACATAAGCGCCGGATGGTCGGTGGTGTAGGCAAAAAACGCAAAGTCATACACGCAGTCGTACAGGGCGCTTACCGTACTGGCGTGCAGCGGGCGCCGTATGGCGATAATCGAGGCGCAATCGATATCGATGGTGCGCAGGTCGCTTGCGAGCTCGTTGGCAATGAGCTGAATGCGGTCGCGATCAAAACCGCTCTCCCCGTGCTGTGCCAACGTGAGCGACCCCTTGCGCTTGCAATAGGCGACGAGCATCTTGGCGCGCTGCAGCATGCGGTAACGCTCGTGCGAAGACGATTCATCGGTCAACGGCGGCAGCGAGCTCAGCAGGTCGTACATCCCTTCGAGCGCGCGGGCAAGCGCCTGGTCCACGTCTTGGACCAGCAAGGTCTCGGCCTCTTGGTCTGCCAGGTGCGTCTTAAGGTCGTAGTCGGCGGCGAGCAGCTCATTTTGACGCTGCAGCTCCATACGACGATGTGCCAGTTCACGGTTAAGCTCGTTGAGATCCGACACGTCTTGGGCAAGCAGGGCCGATCCGCCCAGCAGTGGAAAGGCACGGTGCATCACATCGGGATCGGACGCCACGGCAAAGGCATGGGCGCGGCTGTGCGCCTGGGTCCGCAACTCCTCGCGCACGCCTACCGGCATTGGCTTTGACACTGGCGTGGCATAGACTTCCTGCAGGTCGCGCGTTAGAACTTTGAGGTCAAGCGGCAAGGTGTCGAAAATGCCGGCGATGTCGTGATATGACGGAACGACACCGCAATCGAGACAGATTTCCATCGCCACCACGCACAAGACGCAATAGACGAGCGAGAAGTTGAGCCTCCATGCCCAGGGCACGCGCAACGCATATGAGATGGCAAAGAACGCGCCGCCCAGCAGCACGAGCGCCGCCGTGCCCGAAAAACGTTGGATGCGAAAGGACGAGGACCGGCCCACCAGGATAAAAAAGGCCACAAAGTTAAAGGCCGTCCACACGAGGACGGCGAAATAACCCCAGCCGTACGTGTAATCGTTGCTCCAGGTGTCGCTTGTACGGTCAAAGTGGAAGACCTGCTGGTGAAAATCGTTGGTGAGCACAAATCCGATAAGCAGGATGGCCACAATCCACAGCGCAGCGCAGTAGCGGCGACCCAGGCGGTGTTGCTCCAGACCCGCAAGGCGCAGACCACACAACTGGTAGAGCAGCGGAATGAGCGTCATGGGCACGTAGTACAGGTACCACAGCACGGTGGCATAGAACGGCGTGAACGACTTGTACTTGAGAATGACTTCGATCATCCACAGGGCGCAGATGGTGGCGATGGCAACAAGGCGGCGGCGCAGCACATAGTCCAAACAGCGCAGATAGACCGATACGCCCCAAATTGAAAATACAATTGCGGCGACAAGCAGCGGGAGAGAGCTCGAATGGACGAGCGCATCCACGACCTCTTCGGACACCTCGCTATAGGCGGGCGCGGCGTTAGAAAGTTTGGGGTCGAAGGCGAACAGTGCCGGCAAGACTGCCAAAAGCATGAGGAACAGCGCAGTGATGACACCGGCGATAGCAAAGACGCGGTGGCGGTACATCCGATGTGTTATGCCAACAAGGAATCGCGGCATGGCGAAGAGCCTGCCACCCCTGGGATCCGCCACGGGTGCGGATCGGGCGGCCGCGTGGCCGATATGTCGCTCGCAGGTACCCATAGTGCTTTTAGTGTACCGACAGATGGGTCGAAAAAGCGGGCCGCATGTCCCAAAATCCGCAGACGGCAAGGCGCCCGGCAGCCTCCCCCGTCTGGCACTTCCCGATATCCGCCCGCCCCAAACCACCGCAAAGGGGACAGGCACCTTTGTGGTGGTTTGGGGCGATGCGCTAGTCCACGGTGATGTCGAGATTTTTGCCGATGAGGCCTACGTAGCCGCCTTCGGCTGCCTTGGGGCTGTCAGCATGGCAGAGGACCCACTTGTCGGCCTTCCAGTAGCAGTAGCTGTCGCCGGCCGCAGGCATGTCGGCCGCGACCTCGGGGCGCGGGCCGTTGGTGCCGGCGGGCAGCGCCACCATCACCTGGAAGCCACCGTCGTCGACCATGCACGGCGTGTAGTGGAGCGTGGTGTTGAAGACTTCGACGACCGTACCCGCCGGCACGCGAAACGCCTTGACGCACGCGGTGTCGAGCTTGCCGTCCTCGATCTCCCAGCGATGCGCCACGAGCAGGATAAAGTCGCGAGCGCCCAGGTTGAATTCGCTCGCGCGGTGATACTCCAGGCAGTTGAGTCGTGTATTGTGGCCGTTGCACCAGCCGAGCTGGAAGGGACGGCCACCAAACATGAGAAAGCCAAGCTTGTCGGCATCCTTGACGCCCTCGAGCTCCGGCGCACTTGCCACGTACTTGCTGCCCTCGGGAATGGGCGTGGCAGAGAGCGCCTCGAGCACGGGCGACGTAAGCTCGGACGGAACGTTATCCCAAACGTTGCCATAGGACTTGAACTCGGGATCGTTGACAGAGTAGATATGCATGTTCGCTCCTGTTCGTTTGTGTGACAGTATGAACATTCTAGAACAAACATGAGCGATTTTGAACGCTCGTCCCGACCACTCAACAAAAAGGCGCCCCCGCATAAGCGAAGGCGCCCAATGCGCGCGTTTTGGGCGATAAAGCCCTTACGCCTGCTGATAGCGCAGGTGCTTCTCGTCGATATCGGCCAGGTCGCGGTCGAGGTAACGGCGCGCGAGCCAGTTAGCCATGGGAAGGTTCTGGTCCAGGTAGTTGCCGCACTCCTCGGGAGCGGCACCGGGGACATCGCCCTCAAAGTCGGCGACAAACTCGAACAGCTCACGCACGAGCGGCAGGATCTCCTCGCTCGTCACCTCGCCAAATACGACGAGGTAAAAGCCCGTGCGGCAGCCCATGGGGCCAAAGTAGACAATGCGGCTCGACCACTCGGCATGATTGCGAAGGAACGTCGCGCCCAGGTGCTCAATGGTGTGGCACTCGGCGGTGTTCATGACCGGCTCCTTGTTGGGCGTGGTCAGGCGCAGGTCAAACGTGGTGACGGCAGCACCGGTCGCCGGATCGCGGTCGATGCGGCTCACATACACGCCGGGCTCAAGCAGCAGATGGTCAACGGAAAAACTCGCGATGCGCTCCATGGCAGATCCTCTCGGTAGTCAATTTGGGACGGGCTCTTTTAGCTGGTTCGAATGGTCGCACCAATCATACCAGTCAAAAAAGCCCCGTCCCAAAAAGACAACTTAGCCAAGGACGCGGGCCATACGCGTCTTGAACTCGGACAGGAAGCGCGGGGCATCCACGGTCAGTGCCACAAGCGCGCTCTTGTCCGGATCGGACAGGCGGCGCTCATCGCAGATGGTGCGACCGCGGTACTCGCCAAGCAGATCAACACGCAGATTGCAGCCGAGCGCACCCACGAGCGTGGGGTCGATCGCCACGGCAACGGCCAGCGGATCGTGCAGCGCACAACCACCCAGGTAGGGGGCGTTCATCTCGTACGAGCCAATGTAGTGCTCCACCATGCTCGCAAATGCGCAGCCCGCCATGGTGCCCGAGCCCGTCCAGCCGGCAATGTCGCGGCGTGTGAGCACCACGCGATGCGTCACGTCCAGACCCACCATGGTGAGCTTACGGCCCGAGCGCAGCACCGCGTCGGCTGCCTCGGGGTCGCTCGCCATATTGGCCTCGGCGCCCGCGCTCACGTTGCCGGGCACGGTAAGGGCGCCGCCCATCACGACCACGCGGCCGATGGACATCATCGCCGCCGCATCGCGCTCCAGGGCGAGCGCCAGGTTGGAGAGCGGGCCAGTCGCTACGTAGACCAGATCGGGACCATAGGTGCGCGCGGCATCGATCAGATAATCGACCGCAGCGTTGCCGTCGGCCGAGGTCGCCCCCACCGGCTCGTAGGGCGACGCGGGCACGCTTGCGCCGCCGATGCCGTTCTTGCCGTGAATGAGCGCGGTGGACGCCGGCGGCGTATAGGGCTCAGTCGCCTGCAGAGGACGGTCGGCGCCCAGGTACACCGGCACCTCGGGACGACCCAGCAGATCGAGCACCGCCAGGCAATTGTGCGCCGATTGCTCGACGCGCACGTTACCAAAGCACGTGGTGATGCCCACGAGCTCCACCTCGGGGCTCGCGATGGCATAGGCCAGCGCCATCGCATCGTCCACACCCATATCCAGATCAAGGATCAGCTTCTTGATTGCCATTGTTCTACTCCGCTTCTCCGTCTTTATCGTTTAACCAAACCAATGTTCAACTTCGGTGCGCATGGGAATCGATTGCTGAGCGCCCAGGCGCGACACCGTCACTGCCGAGGCGCGAGCACCCGCGGCCATGCACTCAAAGAGCGGCAAGCCCTCTAGGCGAGCCGCCGCCAACGCGCCGATAAACGTATCGCCGGCGGCCGTGGTATCGACTACCGTACTCGAAAGTGCCGGCATGCGCAGCAGCTCACCGCCATCGCCGAGCGAAACCGAGCCGGCACCGCCCAACGTGATGGCCGCAGCCCCGGCACCCTTGTCGAGCAGCGCATTGAGCGCGGTGACGCAACTCGCGTCATCCGTGGGCAGAATGCCCGTCAGCACCTGGCACTCGGTCTCGTTGGGACAGACCAGGTCGACCGCAGGCCAGACCTCCGCAGGCAGCTCGCAGGCGGGCGCTGGATTAAAGACTGTATAGAACCCCAGCTCGTGAGCGCAAACAAGCGCCTCGGCCGTCGCCGCAAGGTCGCATTCGCCCTGGGCGATAAAGACGCTTCCGGCAGCCGGGGCAATCTCGCTGGCGCCGCCGTCGAGCTCATGGGCCACCAGACGCCTCAGCGCGCAGGCAACGTCCGCGCCCGCAAGCGCATGGTTGGCGCCCGGTGACAGTATGATGCGGTTGTCGCCCTCGCAGCGAATGATGGTCGCCGTTCCCGTCTCCACGTCATCGCGATGCACTACAAAGTCACAGTCCACGCCGGCGTCTTGGAGCCCCGCCACGAGCGACGCGCCGAACGCATCGCGACCGACCGCGCCGATCATGTGCGTGCACGCGCCCATACGCGCGGCAGCTACGGCCTGATTGGCGCCCTTGCCTCCGGCGTTGGTGATAAACCCGCTGCCGCCGACGGTCTCGCCCGCACGCGGTATGCGCTCGCACGCCACCGAAAGGTCCATGTTCATGCTGCCGAACACCGCAACGATGCCGCGATCTGCCATGGAAACCTCCTCGTCCGCGGGCTTTGCACCCGCTGTCGGCCGTCAATCGTGTGCTCTCGCACCTCTATAACTTTAGTTCACTTTGATGTGAACGCGCGCTTGAGCTTGCGCCAGCAGCAAGCATTCACAGGAGCAGGCAGCTACAATGAAGGCGTGCTGATTATTCTCGTCATTGGATGATGTTTTATGGAACAACTCTCGCAATCGGGCTCGCGCGGTCGACGCCGCACGGGCAACGAGCCAGCGCCGCACGAACGCGTGAAGGGCGAACGCCGTGCTAACGAACCGCGACGCACCGCGAGCCCCCATCGCGCTTCTGCCAACAACGCGGGCCGCGCCAACACTCCCGCCGCGGAGCAGACGCCTGCTCGCCCCAAGTCCCGCTACATCCCTGCACTCGACGGCCTGCGTACGCTCGCCTTCCTGCGCTCGACGGCCTGCGTACGCTCGCCGTCGTCGCGGTGGTGCTCTATCACCTCAACCTCACGTGGGCTCAGGGCGGCCTGCTCGGCGTCACGATCTTCTTTGTGCTTTCGGGCTATCTGATCACGCGCTTGCTGCTCAACGAAGTCGCTAAGACCGGCCGCATCGACCTCAAGAGCTTCTGGATCCGCCGCATCCGTCGCCTGGTTCCCGCCGTGGTGACCGTCGTGGTGGTGACCTGTGCGCTGTGCACCGCCTTCAACCACGTGATGCTCACCAAGATGCGCCCCGACATCCTGCCGTCGCTGCTGTTCTTCAACAACTGGTGGCAGATTGCCCAAAACGTCTCGTACTTCAATGCTCTGGGCGACCCCTCGCCGCTCACGCACTTTTGGTCGCTTGCCATCGAGGAACAGTTCTACCTGATTTGGCCGCCACTGCTGTTTGCCATGGTATCCATGCATGTGAGCAAACCCAACACGCGCCGCGTGGTTCTGGGCCTTGCCGCGGTATCCGCCCTCGCCATGATGGTGCTTTACAACCCTGCCGCCGACCCCAGCCGCGTGTACTACGGCACCGACACCCGCGTGTTCTCGCTGCTGCTGGGTGCCTGGATGGCCTTTATCCCCGATCGCGACCTGGCGCCGGTGCGTCTCGCTCGTCGTTTGGGGCTCAATCGCCTGGCCGGCGCCACCAAGCACGGCAAGAACGCCGAGGGCAAGCCTGGCGAGAAGGCCGACGAATCAGCCGAGACCGGCCCGGCACAGCCGAGCGCCCTCGTGCGCTTTTGGTCCTCGCCCGCATCCATCGATGTGTTGGGCCTCGTGGGTCTGGTTGGCCTTGCCGCCATGGTCGCGCTCACCAACGGCTACACAGCCTTCCAGTATCGCGGAGGCACGCTGCTGTGCTCGATCCTCACGCTCATGGTCATTGCCGCCTGCGTGCAGCCCCAGGGCATGGTCGCACGAGCTTTGGCCGCCGAGCCGCTCGTATGGATTGGCAAACGCTCCTACAGCATCTACCTGTGGCACTATCCGCTGCTGCTCCTCATGAACCCGGTCGCCAACATCAACGACACGCCCTGGTGGCAGTATATCTTGCAGGTACTTGTGGTGGTCGCCGTGGCCGAATGCTCATATCGCTTTATCGAGACGCCGTTTAGAAAGGGCGCCTTTGAGCGCACCTTATCCGAGTTCCGCGACGGCACCGCCACGCCCGCCAACTGGGTGCGCGCGCACGTCCCTGCCTGCGCAGCCCGCGCTGTCGTGTTGGTCGTTGCACTGGGCGGCCTGATCTTTGTGCCCGAGACGTCTGCGCTGAGCGGCGAGGGCGCCGAAGTTCTGAACAAGGAAGCCAAGAACGCCGCACCCACCAACCAGCAGGCGGCCGACGACACCGACAAGGACAACGACGGCTTCCCCGATGGCTCCTACGATCTGTTGATGATCGGTGACTCCGTGTCGCTGCGTGCCGTGGACACCTTTGACGGCGTGTTCCCGCACAGCCATATCGATGCCGAAAAGGGCCGCCAGTTTGATGCGGGCCGTGCGACATTTGAGGGCTATCTCCAACAGAACCTTGCCGGCAAGATCGTGGTCTTTGCGCTGGGCACCAACGGCTTGGTAACCGACGACCAGATCGACGCCATCATGGCCGATGCAGGAGATAAGCGTATTGTGGTGTTTGTGAACACGCGCAGCCCGCAGCCGTGGGTTGGCTCTACTAACCAGGCCATCGCCAACGCCGCTACGCGCTACAAGAACGTGCGCGTTATCGACTGGTACGGATACAGTACCAACCGCAACGACCTGTTCGATGGCGATGGCACGCACCTATCGACCACTGGCGTGACTGAGTACCTCAACTTGATCCACGACGCAGTCAAGAAGGACCTGCCCGTGCATCCTGAGGATCACGTCAACGATCCGCAGCCGGCAGCCGTCAAGTCTGCCACCGACGCGCTCGTCAATGCGCTCGCTCTCAAGCCGCACAAGCTGGGCACCGACAAGTAACCTG
>CABVCF010000032.1 GCA_902496775.1 uncultured Collinsella sp. | reverse complement strand
TCGCGCCCAAGGGCATTAGACATATCAAAGTCCTAACGGATCGAAAGTTACAAGGCGCCAGAGATCGGCACCAGATGCGGGAAACACCCGCGAGCATACAGCCCGCGGGCATTCCCTCAATCAAAAGCTCTTAGGCCTGCTCGGAAGCCTTGGGCTCGTCCTTGTACAGGACAAACGAGACGCCAAAGGAAACCAGCGCGGCGACCGCAAACATGATCGCGTACTGCACGGGCTTGGCCAGGCACAGCAGGATACCGAAGATACCGGTAACGCCGGTGCCTGAAGCAGCAAGCGAGGTGAGCGCGCAGACCAGGGCACCGCAACCGCCGCCGATGCAGCCGGCGATGAAGGGCTTAAAGAAACGCAGGTTCACGCCGAAGATGGCCGGCTCGGTAATACCCATGAAGGCGGACAGGGCCGAAGGAAGTGCCAAACCCTTGATCTTGGCATCGCGGGTCTTAAAGGCAACGGCAAGCGCGGCGCCACCCTGAGCGATGTTGGCAGCGCTGGCGATGGGCAGCCAGTAGGTCACACCGTACTGGGCGAGCTGACCCAGGTCGATGGCGGTGTACATCTGGTGGATACCGGTAACGACCGTGGGGGCATAGAACAGGCCGACGATAAAGGAACCGATGCCGAAGGGCAGGGTCAGCAGGGCCTGGATCAGACCGAGGATGGCGTTCTCGGCCCACACGAAGATGGGGCCGACGGCAACGAGCGTCACGAGCACGGTCACGAACACCGAGACGAGCGGGGTCACAAAGAGGTCGAACATCTCGGGAACGATCTTGTGCAGGCGCTTCTCGAGGAAGGCCAGAATGGCGCAGGCGATAACGATGGGGATCACGTGGCCCTGATAGCCGACCCACTCAAAGCTGTACACACCGGGAATAACGGTGACCATGGTCTGAACGCCCTCGGAGGCAACCGTGTAGGCGCTCTGCAGCGAGGAGTTGATAAACGCACCGCCGACGACGGCACCCAGGTACGGATTGGCGCCAAAGGCCTTAGCCGCGGAGTAGCCGATCAGGATCTGCAGAATGCCAAAGGACGTGCCCGAGACCAGGTCGGCGATCTTGTAGATAAAGTTATTAGTGTCGAGCGCGATAAAGCCGTTGGAGGCCATAAAGTTGAGGGCGCTCATAATGCCCAGCAGCAGGCCCGAAGCCACGATGGCAGGGATGATGGGGACAAAGACGTCGCCGAGCACCTTAATGGCACGCATAAAGATGTTCTGCTGCTGCGCCGCGGCCTCCTTGACCTCGGCCTTGGTGGCAGCCTCGACGCCACTGAGCGCGATGAACTCTTCGTAGACCTTGTTGACGGTGCCGGTGCCAAAAATAATCTGGAGCTGGCCCTGGGCCTCAAAGACGCCCTTAGCGCCGTCGATATTCTCGAGGGCCTCCTTGTCAACCTTGGCGTTATCGGCAATCACCAGGCGCAGACGCGTGGCGCAGTGTGCGGCCGAAACAACGTTGTCGGCGCCACCGATGTTGTCGAGCACCTCTTGGGCTGATTTGCGGTAGTCCATGACTTCCCTTTCCTCCAACGGGCGCATGTGCACCCGGCCATCTTTGACACTTAAACTGTAATCGTTTTCAGTTTCATATGTCTGTAATCGTTTTCATTGTAGGGTGAACGGTAGGAAAAAGCCGGCGAATGGTAGTTTTGGGACAAAAACGGGGGACTCAAAGGTAGGCAGGCACGATCAAGGACTAGACATTCATAAGCTGATGGCCGAGCTTAAGCGTCTTGAGACCGCTCTCCCCCTCCACGCCATCGAGCGTGTTGAGCAACATATTGGTCGCCTCGACGCCACTGGTCAGGTAGCCATAATGCACGGTGGGAATGCCGCCCGTCAGCGCGCGCAAAAACGCATTGTCGCCAAAACCGCTCACGCGGTGTATGCCCTCGCCCATGCCGCGAACCTCATCGATAGCACGCAGCGCGCCCGCCGCCATGGTGTCGGTCGCGCAGGCGATAAACGAAACATCGGGAGCGACGGAAAGCAGCTCACTCGCCGCACCATAGCCCGAGTCGAGCGTAAACGAGCCCAGGCGAATCAGGCTCGGATCAAGCGCCACGCCCGCGGCGCGCAAGCCGGCCTCAAAACCGCGACGGCGGTCATAGCCGGCCGCGCGGTCCTCTTCGGTAACTCCAATGTAGGCAATCTTGCCGTCCACACGGCCCGCAAGCGCATGGCCCAGCTCAAAGGCGGCCTCGTAATCGTCGTGATAGACGCACGCCGCGCCTTCAACATTCTGGCCGATCAGCACGATGGGCACGCGGCACGACTCAATCGCCCGACGATGCTCGTCGGTGATCATGGTTGCCACCAGGACAATGCCATCAACTGGGTGGTTTTGGAACAAATCGAGGTATTCGAGCTCGCGATCGGCCGCGTTGTCGGTGTTTGCAAGCAGCATCTGGTAGCCACGGTGACCGAGCACCTGGCCAATGCCGGCGGTAATGCGGCTCACGGATTCCGAGTTAATCTTGGGCACGATGACGCCGATGAGCTTGGTGGAGCCGGTGCGTAGCGCGCGAGCCTGGCTGGACCGCACGTATCCGGTCAGCTCAATCGCCTGTTTAATGCGCTCGGCCTTGTCCGTCGATATGTAGCCACCGTTGAGGTAGCGCGAGACAGCGGCGCTCGAAACGCCGGCTAGCTCGGCCACATCTTTCATCTTTACCACGAGCACCCCTGTCGTTGAAATCGCTTTCACCATAATACCTGTGCGAGCGACCGCATGACGTAGTGATTACATGATAGAGAAACGCGTGGAAACTAATGAGTCACTTGAGGCATGTCTGACGATAATCACTTCGCAGCCAGTTTTACCCGACGAGAACCACCCTGGCTGCAAAATTGAAGAATACGACCATGCAGAGCTTGACCTGAGCAGAGCCTCGCGGACTTTTCCTGGAAGGCCTCGGTGCCGAGCCTCGAAGAGTCGCAATTCACAATCCCGGTCAATCCTCTGCCAAGAACCCGTTGCGAACTTAGACTTACCAACAACACGTCAGCAAAGTTGCATACAAGCAGAAAATCGCACGCAATTTCGCCTATTCTCAATTGAGATGTAAGTTTTGACGGGCCGAATCTTACATCAAAACAAAAAAGAGGGCCGACGCATCAACCCTCTTCAGGTATCGCCCGAAGGCTTCCACCGCAATTAGCTTTAATTTAGCCAATATCCCTTGTTTGTCTACAGGCTCTGCCACAAGTAGAAATTATCTTCACTTTTAGGGATTAGCTCTTAAAAAGCAGCTATGTAACTAAGAAGCACATCCATCTTGTTCCCAACCCCAGTCGTTTCTATCTCATGAAAGTCCAAAGAAGACAGGGGGGGGCATGCAGATCTTCAGGGACGCCAGAGAGGTCGCCGCGGTAGGTCTCCCGGTCAGCCGCCATCGCGGTTCCTAAAAAGAGGAAAGGCAGCCATCTCAAGAAGGACAGCCGCCTTTCCTCTGGACGCGGGACCCGTAGGTTACCCTCGTCAATACCGCTTTTTAGATAGGCTACTGATTATCAATCCGTAAGTCAAAGCTGCAAATTTGAGGCAAGCGACAATCATGTAATTCAAATCAAGACACACATGATTTTCAACCAAATCAAACGATGTCTGGCCAGCATATCAGGCATTGCATGCATAAAAAAGGGCAACACTCTCAGTTTGAAAGCGTCACCCTTAAAGCTCCCAAAGAGCTTTTGTATTGCAGGAAGATACTCTACATCATCTTCCCTTGATTGGCAGGTCGAAACAGACACATTTGTGATTTCAAGCAGAAAGCGTTATATTAAGTATGCATTTGCACGTGGTGTTCGCACTATACGCTCAGATGCCATAGTTTACAAAGATGGCCTTCTTCATAGACGCTAGGTGGGATTACTCACTAGTAGCCGATATGTCGAAGGCCTTCTTGTACTTAAGGAAATCATACATTCTAATAAGCCGTTTTAGCTCGCTATTACCGTGGATTATCTTGCGATCGTCCTTGATGAGCGCCCTCAGATATTCAAGCAACTTATTTAGATCGATCTCGTCTTCTTCAAGTAGCACAAGTTTTTTAAATGCTTCCTCAAAGCCTTCGTTGGCTATAACAGACTGAACCGAGTGTCTAATTCCCGAAAGATGATAGCTACCTTTTGCCTTTCGTAGGCTGTTGTTTAGAAAAGCATCTAAATCCTTCTTCTCATCTATTTCCTTTAGCATCCTTGGGTTAAGAACTTCCCCTGAATACGCGCTTAAATACTTATACATAGGCAAACCACCCGAGTTAGAAGCAAGCAGCGAAGGAAGGTATTCCTCGACGGCAAGTCTAGGAGCAACATGTTCGTCATCAAACACAACATCACGATACAAAAGTTCGGCTTTGACCATATGCCCGTGCCCTAAAGAAGCATTCGCAACACCGATACCCAGCACAAGATGCTGTCCCTCCGGAAGTCTCTCGAGGTCGCTAAAACTCGCTTCGACTACCAGAGAGTCATTCGGATCGCCCTCATCAGCCAAGGCGTAGATGCACCTGCGCAGCTCACGGATTATCCTGGGCGAGAAGGAGCATTTGGATTTTCCAATTGCTTCATACACCGCACCAAAATCGTTCGCCCTAATTTCGGTCATGCTTATCTCGCCAATACCTGGAAAAGAAAACGAATGAGTTGAGGTTGCATTTTCTCCCCTAGTAAGGAAGATAAAGCGCTTTCTAAGCAACGCAAGATTGTTAGAACCGAGGCAGCGCGAAATCGACATGAGGATAGCTTGGATATCGGGGTCGTTAAGGGAGTAACCGATAAAAATAATTGGGTATTCCATAAAAATAGTTAACAACTTGGCAGCCAAGTAATCCTGTGTTTCGGCGAGTTTTGCATAATCTGCCTCCTCAAGAACCATAGATTCAGGATTATCCATAGACCCGTGGATCTTATAGATTTCACCCATTTCAAAAGTTCTGTGAAAGACGAGATCGTCTTGGCCAACAAAAACTTTAAACTCGGGAAATAGCGACTCCAGGAGACAGTCATAGTTGGTTGTAATAACTCCAGAGATACGCCGCCTGCCAACCTCTCTCAAGATATCAAGCTCATGCGTCATATATTCAGGTTTGAACGAGGATAACCTCTCGGCCGCCATGATCTTTAAAATAGATTTACGCTGACGAATGTCCTCTACATGATCGTTTCTAAAAGAAGCGAAGCGAGGGTCCTCAAGAACAGCTATGCGCATATCCTTATCAAGCATCGTCGCGGCAGAGGGCAATGCGCTATTGTCAGACTCATCTGGACAACGTGCCAGGTACGAGTCAAGCCGAAAGGGATCATCGGAAAGACGGGAACAGAGGTGCCTTAACAAACCAATCCAATCGTCGGTACCCATGTATCTACGGGAAAAGCCCGAGCCGACGAATAAATATGGGCTACGCCCCACCCCATTTATCAAACGTACAACGCTTTCTACAATGTCATCTCTTCCGACTTCCATCTAGCGCCTCCAAACAAGCTACTTCCATAAGTATAGAACATATGTTTGGATTTTACTAGAATTGCAAGACTTCATCGGAGACAAAAGCTGCTCGACAATTGAAAATTCGAACCGCACAGGTGACCCAATATTCAGCAGTGTTCCGACGAGCAAGTATTCATTTCGCGCCTCAGGCAATCTAGCGCAGCGGCATCAGTTAGAACGCCATGACTCTCTAGGAGTTCGATAAGTTGAGCGAAAGTCTAAAATTCCATCGCCAAAGTAACTCCTAAAATCAAAGGGCCGTTGCCGATAACAACCGAACAACGACCCTCCTTTGTCATCGCCTCACGTAGAGCCCACGACAACTGCATCACTAACAGGATGGTAACCTAGATGCGCAGTAATTGCGCATCCAAAAAAGTTAATCATGTAGCAAATTCTCTTCGCGTTGAAACTAATGCGAAGCATTTTCGCGTCCGTGCACGAGAATGCGCAATCAATATGCGGAAAGGCAAAGATGATTCACCTAGCTAACAACCATCCAGTCACTACCGACAGTACCAGAAATCTTCGAGGAATCGCCGATGCACACAATGGTCGCCGAAGCGCCGGGCACATACTTGGCCTCAAGAACGGAAACACCTTGCTCCTTAAGCCTTAAGGTCGTCTCGGTTATCTGGGTTTTATTCACATCATTTTTGCTGACCAGTTTAACGCCATTGGCATCATTTTCATTCAGGCAGGATACAACCGTATTGTAATCGGCCCAATAACAGTACTCCCCAGAAAGCCATCCAAGCTCAGTGGCGCATATCGATCCAGTCGCAGAAACCGTCTTTGGAAGCAATCCGTAGCGCTGCCTTTCCTCAAATTCCAGAACATCGCAAAATACGCGATTAGCATTAAGTAATCTCGTTCCACAATAGTCCCCGTAAAATGGCGCAAAGTGATTGCGGGTAGTCCGCGACAACTTCAAGTAGTCGTAGGTGTAATAGCCCATGAAAATTCGCAGACCGTCTCCCCCGGCCCCCCTCAGCAGAACGTCCGAATTCAACAAGGAACTGGTCCCACATGCGCTCAATATAGGGAATTGCGAGCTTAACGCTATCCCTATCAGACAGAGGAGTATCGCTCGTCTGCTGCATTATTCCAGTGGTTTTTGCCAAATGGAAATGAGCGGCCAAGCGCTCAATCGTTCGGATGAACTCAGGACGATTCCCGTCCTCTATCGCCATAATTGCGAAGAAAACACTTCTCAACAGAAGATCATTCGAAAAACGCTGAGGTAAGAGATCACCATATTCGCGCTCGTATGCGAAGAGCCTGGCTTCGTCCGTATCAATTGAAGAGTAACTAGATACGGAGTACGACGGAACAACATATGACGGAATGACATATGAGCGCACACGGCTCCACTTAATTTGATAACGCTTAAAAAAGGTGGAAATCCAAAAGGTCACAACACCAAATAATGCCAGCTCAAACTCAAAGGCAATACTCGAAGTATCAAGCACATCTACCCCCTGGCCTCCGAGATAGCCATCGATAACAAAGTGATCGAATGCGACGGACAGCAAAAGAGACATGAACGCCTCGAATGAGAAAGGAAGAGTCCGGTACCGCAATTTACCCCTTGCATGTTTGATTACCCCAAGAAACAACCAATAGAAAAGGGTAGGCATGTATCGCAGCGAAGGACCTGGAACTGACAACGCATCGCAAATCGCAGCAATAATAAACACCGGAAGCTGGCAACAAATTGTTGGAGCGAGAATTCGGTAGGCAACATTCAGCCTGCCCGACTCATCGGAGGGATACAGTTCTTCGACGGTGTATTGCCCTCCAATCGCTAAGGGCCCAGCAAAGCGGACAAGCTGAACGCTCAACAAACCGATAAAGACATAAAAGGCAATCCAAAGAATAGTGACCGATTCCACCTGTAAACAATCTCCTCAAGTCATACGCTTGCGATTAATTGTAGATAGACAGAATTGAACAGGAAGCAACAATATTTGAAACTGCTGTTTTCGCCCCAATAGTCAGCTACTCCCCCAACATTCCCCAGAAAGTTCGCTGATGTTGACTGGGGTTCCCGTAAAATAAACCGCAACAAAATATGTGCGGAGTGCTGGCCTGGAGCTGCCTTCGGACCCTATTGGCTGCTCACCGAGAGGCTCCGCTATGAAACGACCCCTTTACTACCTGCTCTGCGCGATCGCGTGCACGTCTATGGTCAGCGCGACGTTGCCTATGCCAGCCATCGCAGAAGTCATGCAGTCTCGGGCAACCGCAGAGCAGCAGGCGCAAACCGACGCCACGAACAGCGACGCAGGCAAGTCTGAAGACGGCACCAACACAAATGCGACAGCAGATACCATAGAGGACAGCCCCGCAACATCCACCGGCACCAGCGCCGTCAACACAGAATGCGATGACGACACCACTGCCGCAACTGACACGGCCACCACAGCCCCCACCCCATCCCTCCGCGCCCAAACCAACGGCACGCCCGAGGCCATCTCCGCCGCGGCAGAAACCGGCTACGCCCACTCCGCTACCGCAATCCAAAACGGCGTCACCTTCACCGTCTCGTGGAACGACGCACCCGCGGGCACCGCGACGACCTTCCACATAACCCAGACCAACGGCTCGTCCCAGGCCAAGGCGCGCATGGACGTGCCCACCTATTGGGACGGCGGCAGCCAGGAAAGCGTCTGCGACCCGTCGCGCCCGGCATGAGCCAGCTACTACAGCCTGGGCACCACGGGCCACGACTTTACCTTTGACTTCACGGCGTCGGGCACGTACCGCATCTACTTCTACTTTATGGACAACGACAGAAACGACCCCCAAAACGACAAGGGGATCTACTACCTGCGCACCACGGCGGAGGTGACCGTAAACGACGCCGCCCGCCCGAGCGTCACGCAGATCGTCAACGACGCCGTGGACCTGTGCAGGCAAGAGACAAACGGCTCGGAATACGACATGGCGCTGTGGCTCCACGACTGGACGCTCGACCAGCTGGAGCACGACCACAACCTCAACTGGTGCTCGGCCGAAAGCGGCCTCACGCGCCACCAGGGCACCTGCGAGAGCTACCAGCGCATCTACTCCAAGCTCCTTGACGCCGCGGGCATCGCCAACGGCCGCATCACCGGCAACGGCCACACCTGGAACGCCGTAAAGATCGACGGCAAATGGTGCCAGATGGACCTGACCTGGGACGACACCAGCGACAACTGGTACGGGGACCTGGACCAGAGCCATCTGTACTTTGGCCCGACCGACGAGCTCATGGCAATTGCCCACTCCGATCACACGGTAAACTACAAGAAGGACAGCTACGCCTACCGCTCAACCGACCTGTCCAACAATTACTTTGTGCGAAATGGCAAAGCCGATGAATGGGCAGAGAAGTATGCCGATCACATTCAGCAGCACTTGGATGCCAAGGAAGAGAGCTTTTCCACAATCGTGCAGTAATGCACGATTGAGAGGCCTTTTTAGAAAACATTAATCGAAATAGAGAAAGCGAGCTTAACGGGCTTTCCCCTCATGAAGTTCTTACTAATTAGGAATCGAACGGCATTGAGGGGATTTTCAAATGCTTGCCAGAGTACCAATACCATTCGGTCCTTTGAAGGCGGATCTGAAACTTCCAGACATCGTCCCCAAGCAATCAAGGCGTCTGAGGGTCTGATGAAGAGCAAGCCTATCGCGCTCAAGGTATTCAGACAATTCATGCTTAGAGGTAATCATGCTTGTTAATCCTTACTAAGCTCACGCTCCACGGCGGCGCGTTTCTCCAGCCAGCTCAAATTCTTGGTATGCATGAAAACGTCCTCGTTCTTCGCGCGATAGTCATCGACACATTCGATTACGCGTGCAGGAACGCCAACAGCTACGGAGTTATCAGGGATATCGTGAGTGACCACTGCGCCCGCGCCGATAATGCAGTTCTTGCCGATAGTAACGCCAGGCATAATCGTTGCATTGAGGCCGATATGGCAATTGTCGCCAATCCTCACCCTTGCAAAACGATCAACATCGGAGAGCTCAGGATAAAGGTGACGGAGAACCCATACGCCGCCATCGTGAGTAGTGATGTTCACGCCCCGCGTGATGCGTACGTTGTCACCGATCTCGACGAGATAGGGCTCGGAACCGAACTCATAGCCGTTGAGGATCTCGCACCCCCGCCCGATGACAAGACCACGCTCGCGAAGTTTCTCGAGCTTCTTCTTGCCTGGCGTGAGTTTCCAGGCGATGGTAGAAAACAGGAACATGGGGAGCAACCTCCTATTCGAGTTCGGCAAGCTTCTTGTTCACGACATGAACCTTCGTCATATTTGTAGCGAGGTACTGGAGCATGGTTGCGATAACGATCGCATACACACCAAGGAAGTGAACAAGGAGAAAGGCAACGCCAAGGTACAGAATATTAGAAACCAAATTCAGCAAGCTGTCCTCCTTAGCAAGCCCAAGCGAGAAGAAGTACGGATGCAGAGCGACATACATGAGCCCGTAGAAATGGACCGCAAGTAGGATAAGGAACAGGGGTAGGTTCGCCGCATACTCCGGCCCGAAGAAAACCCCAAAGAGGGGGTAACCGAAAATCGCGGCAATGATCAGGCATCCGACCATAACGGCGCAGATCGCGTTCCTGATCTTCAGAACGACACCGAAAGCGTCCCTCTGCCTGCCCTCGGAGACGAGCTCGGACATCTGGGGCATGATGGCGGTCGAGATCGGGTTCGTAAGCAGCGAGAAAACCTGCAGCGCCTGTTTGAACACCTTGTAGACGGCGACCATCTCAACGGACACGGCAGAGATGATGAAGACGTCGAGATACTTGACGGGAACATCGACGGTGGTGCCGAGGTTGGACCAGAGGCAGAAAGACACAAATCCATGGTCTCGTCGAGAAAGAGGCGCTAGGAGAACCCGTCTCAACCCGAACCTTCGATGGAGGAAGTATAGCGCCAGGAACAGCAGCGAGACATGGTTGGCGATGTCCGTCGCAACATAAACGACCACATAGCCGAGCATCGTGTGCTCAATGGGGAGAAGACAGTAGCCGCCGACCACCAGGAGCTTGAACACCGCGAGGGCGATGCTGTTGACCGCGGTCCACTGGAACTTATCGAACAGGCGGAGAATCCCGATCGAGGACCCCTCGATATGGAACACAATCTCGAGAGAGAAGATGAAGGCCGCAAGTTTGACCTCGGCCCCCCAACCCATAAGGTCGCAGACGAAGGTGAGCGCGAGAAGGCCGAGGACGGTGCCGGCGATCGCCGTCGCGACGTCCATGATGATGCCGAGCTTCAGGTCGGCGAACAGGCGCTCGTCGTCCCTTTGCGACTTGGCGTCGGCGCCGAACTTGATGATCGCCTGCCAGGACTGGAAGTTCACGAGCGCGTCCACGACGGTCATGTACTGCTGACCCAGGACAAAGAACGCGTACTGCGTGACGCCGAGGGACTGAACGAGGACAGAAAGCGTGATAAGGCCTATCGCCTGTGCGCCGCTCGTTCCCAACAGCGCCGTGGCAGCGTTCCTGAACAGCCGGGCCCAGAAGCCCTGGCCGCCCGCTTTCTGCTTGAGTTCCTTAAGGTCTAACTTCTTCAATCTGCTCTCCCGCGCATACCGTAATCCCTCGCGAACCCCGACATCCCCTGGCCCTTGAAGCCGAGCTCGGCGGCGTGGGAGAAGGTCTTCTCGATAACCGCGAAAAGGTCATCGATAGACTCCTCGTCCGGGAAGTTTGGGCTCCCTCCGGGCATGAGCTCGGAGGAGTGGATCATGAACATCGCATACGTGTCGACTGACGAGTCGACGTCGTCCAGAAGACCGCGCAGAGCGCTCGCCGAAGGATTCTTGGATGGCCTCAGCCACTGCCACTGCCCCTTGACAAACCGCTTACCCTGGCGAAGCACATCCTTCGGCTCATGAAGGGCATCGAAGGCGAATCGATGAGTCCTCCTGATCGTCATTGGTACCTCAAGAAGCCCGGGATACAGCTCGTAAGGATGCTCGGGTGACTGTGAGTAATCACTACCGGGGAGGCCCGTCTGCCCCGGCGCCATAGTCCAGTCCATATGCGGGGTCACGGAACAGTCGACAATGAAACCCTTCTTCGCGAGGAGGGCCGCATACCTTTCATCGAGCGCCCAACGCCCGCTCCTATGGGAGGTCACGGGAACTTCGAAACGATTGCGGAGCGACTCGAGCAGAGTGTCGAACTTGGCCTCCATCTGCTCCTCGAGATATTCGATGAGGTAGGCGCGCTGATCGGTCTTTTCCTCGAGTGGAAACTCCGGCGGGTTGTTCCAGGCATGCAAATGCATGCCGATTTCGCATTTACCTGAGTCGTTCTTAGGCTTCATGTACCTCACGAAGCGATCGTCTTGACACATCTCCCAGTTGGTAAGCCAGGTGGGCACAAAACCGTAATTCTCGGCAAGCTCTTGGAATCTCGGTAGGAATAGAGTGTTCTCGGTCGAGATGCCGTTCGAGACATCCCACTGGTTGTCCGCCTCAGTGTCTATGGTTATGAGCAGCTTCTTAGCCATTTCCTATCCTTTCAACGCCTCGAGGAACCGGTCCGCCTGCGCGCCGACCAGGTATCCCCGTGCGGCCTCGACGGCGGCGTCCCCCATCGACCTTCTAAGCCTCTCGTCGCCGAGAATCTCCATAGTGCGCTCGACAAGGGCCTCCACGTCCCCGTTGGGAACGATGAGGCCGTCAACCGCGTCGTCTATGAGCGAGCAGGGGCCGTCGTTCTCAAAGGCAACGCAGGGAACGCCATGCGACATCGCCTCCAGGATGGACAGCCCAAAACCCTCCCAGCGAGACGGGGAAATGAGGACGGTCGCTTGTTCGTAATAATGATCCGCGTCGGTGACGAAGCCCTTAAGCTCCATTTTGAACGGTAGCCCAGCGTCCTCTAACCATTCCTCAAGGCTCGGGCGGTAAGGGCCGTCTCCCACAACGAGGAATTCTCCGGCAAAACCTCTCACCGCGAGCGCCTCCGCGATGCATGGGATGTAGTCGGCGCCTTTGGAGCCGGGATCAAGACGACCGCAGTAAAGCACGCAGTTCTCCGCGTAGCCTCTCGTTCCCATATTCACGATGGAATTGGGGAGGACAATCGCCGAATGCCCGGTGTGTAGCTCATAGACTTCCTTGCTCTGCTCGGTAAGTACGAAATTCACCTTGCAGCGCCTGAGCGCAAATGCATAGAGGCAGTCCTGACCGTAAAAGCCCCTGCCGCCCTGATTGAAATAGCCGTCATAAGTGCTGTGCTGCCAGCCGCAGACATCGATGCTCAAGCCGTCGCAGGCATACACCGCAACGATAGTATGAAGCGGATCGCAACCGACAGCCACGTCGAAACGACCCTCTTTTAGAGCCTCACGCACAGCCACTAGGGACTTTTTATCAATTACTGAGCCACCGAGACTGTGCTCGTGACAAATTGGCTTCAATAAACCGGAATGTCGCCTGACCTTAGAAACGAGCTTGCCAAGCGGCTTGGAAGCCCCTTTGATGCCGACGGGCAGGATCACAACATCAGAGCTCAAGCCATAGGGATTCTCGCCCAGTTCGGGGGTATCCATGAGAACAGAGACATCCACACCGCGCGATACGAGCTCGTTGGCCAACAGCGCGACGGCCCTCTGAAGCCCACCAGGAGTGGCGAGCGATTGGCAGACAAAGCAAATGCGCATCTCAATCACCCTGCTCAGAGCTGCGTGAGATTCCAAGAAATGCCGAATAGCGAGCAACACCGACAAAAAGCCAGGCCACAATTACGCATTGCAACATTCCGTCCTGCGTCGAGCATATAGATGAATAGGTGTTGACATGAACAAAATAAAGGGCAAGAAGACCGAAGGGGACAATGCCAAGCCCCCTGAGCGTCTGGACAAGAGGCAAGACGAATAGATAAATCGCCAACAAAACTGAAAACGCAATCCCGTAACTGAAAGCGAATCTGAGGAGGGGATATTCCAATGCGATAATCAATAAATTATTTGAATAGTCAAATTCATGACCCGTAAACCAGTCATAGCGAATAACACCTGCGGCCACCAGCTGGTCTAACTGCACATTACGCGATGAAGTCATATCACCAGATTTGATACCGATCATTATTCGATCAATCACGGTATCAAACAAACCGGCCAAGTAAAATGCAAGCAGGCCCACGATGATTACAATGCAATATTTAATATTTTCAGCATTTGAATACGCAAGGATAATCATGCAGAGCAGGCAAACCATCGCCGAGCGACTACCGGTAAGGAGGACAACAGCAGCCGCGACAAGAGTAACCAATATCTGATTGATCTTGGCGCCCATAAATCTACTAGCGATCTGGTTGAGGGCAAAATAAAGCAGCGCCACTTCAGCCGTAAGAAGGCTGTGACCCATTATTGAAACAAGGCGACCTGATGAGCTCATGCTGATAAGGCTGTCTAACCCATAGAAATTGGTAATGGCTTTAGTTACGGAAAAACCACTTGCAACATCGCATGCCGCGCAAGCAGCAATGAGAAGCATGACAGCATTCAAAACCCTCATAAAGCCCTTAAAAAATGCCGGGAAAATGGTCTCAGGAACAACAACAAAGAGAAGGACCAGGGGAAGAAGGCAGGCAATGAGAAACGAAGGAGACATCCCAGTCGAGAAAGCCAGGAGTACCAATCCAGCAAACAGCACAGAACGTACGACACCGAAGCTTCGTGACATTGCATATTTATGACCGAGCATATAAAGAAGAAGCCAAGCAACGGTCAGTAACACAACAGGGTTGAGTGCCCAAACCGCCTCACTGCCGGGAATCAGCTTATGCCTCAAAAGATAAGGTGCGACGAATAAACCAAGGGCTATAAACATCCCAGCTCTTCTACCAACCGTCTCATCCTGCTCAAGTGGACGTCGGTTTCTCCTTGAAAAAACGAAGTTGTCTACGATCACTCCCCGATCACCTCATTCCACTTGTCGGCAATCGCGCCAGCAGACAGCATCTCCCTAATACCTGCAGCATTAGACCCCAGGCGCTGAGCAAGCCCGTCCTCATCCGCGACGCGTGCCATCGCGACCGAGAGCTCACCCTCCCCGCCCACGGGAACCAGTATTCCATTCTCACCGTCTCGGATAACCATGCGAGCACCGCCGCAGGGGCAGTCCGTGCAGATGCAAGGCAACCCGATGGCCATAGCCTCGAGCATAGAGTTAGAAAGTCCCTCGTAATCGCTGGGCAGAACAAACAACCCGGCATCGCGCACCACATCGTGCACGTCCTGACGCCCAGGGCTGATGGAAACTGCATTCGCAATGTCCAGTTCTTCTGCGAGTGCGACGAGCGAATCGTGCTCCGTGCCGTCGCCATAGACCTCGAGTTTCCAACCATCGTGAGAAACCAAGAACTCCGCGAAGGCGCGGAGCAGCATGCCAAGATTCTTCTGCTTCTCCAAACGGCAGAAGCAGGCGACCGAATGACGGCGCTCACCGCGAAAAGGTTCAGGCAAATTATCCTTTACAGGATTGAGAATCACAGTCTTCGCAACCTTATTCGAGAAATACGCCGCCGCATCGTCGGTCTGGCAGACCAACATGTCCGCATGGCGGTAGAGCCTCTCGCGGAGCCAATTGGTCTTTTTACCACTACCCACACGTGCCGGATCGTTGCGCTCCGAGATAACCAAGCGGTTGGGCAGCCCGGCGAGTGCAATGATGGTCTGCATGTTCACGAAGTACTCGAACGCCACGAAACATGCATCGGGGTTATGTTTGGCAACACCGCGCAGCCAGGAGATGCGATTCGCCCTGGAATGCCCACCGGAACTCTGAGGCCCATACTCTTTTTGAACCCCATCTACGACCTGATATTCACCCTCAAAACTGTTGTACACAGCGATGCCAACGCGCTTACCGCGACGAATGAACTCTGCCGCTAGGACGCAGATGACGCGAGCAGCGCCCCCGTTTGCGAGGGCATTGCTCACAAAAATAATATCTTGATTCTCTAATATCACGATTCCCCTTGGGATCCTAACAGCTGCCAAAGCAGCCGTTAATGTACTCGGTAACGTTGAACGAACGGTTCGCCCCGAAGGGCTCCCACGAAGCGGGTATGAACCCGCAGCCCCGCGGACAATGGATACGCCTGCAGCACTTAATGCCCGGATGATCCTTCGCTGCAAAGATGAGCTTGTGCTCAAGCGGCAGGGCATCAAAAGCAAGTAGGTCTTCCTCGGTGGCACCGTTCTGGTCATTCAGCTTGAAAATCAGCCTGTCGTGATTGACACGTTCCACACGGCTCTGCCATTTGCGACGTGCGGTCGCCTCGTCGTGATGGTGGAGCATCTGAAGTTCAATATCTCCCAGACGTCCAATGAGGTAAGTCCCCCAATTTCCGTTGGAGCCGAGCTCCGCCTTCCACTTCGACTCTTCCGGAGAAATGAACTCAAGTGGCTCGGAGAGATAACTATCCAATTCGGCACAAAAGCGCACATAATCACCCGGCATAATGAACATGCCAATTGTCGGCGACGCTTTACGCATGCCGTAGCTCTCATAGACTGTACCACCCCAACAATTGTTGGAAATAATGGTGAAATTATCCACGGCAAGCCCTTTTGCCCTGGTCTTGCAAGTGAGGGGAAGCCACAGTCCGTTTCTCAGCTTGAGGCGCACCGTCTCGCGATTGAGCTTCCCCAAGGGCCCTGGAAGCGTCATTTGCCACCACCTAGATATATCGTCCTAAGCCTCTTTGAGACCTCGTGAATGTCGAAACCGTGTCTGCGGAGCGCTAGAAGCGCGCGCTCACTAGCTGCGCGGCGGACGTCTACGACGCTGTTGACCTCAAGCGTCTCGCGCGCGCAGGCGGCCCACGCGGCGGCACCATCCCTAAGTGAGAGGAATCGAACGAGCGGGGTAACGGCGCACTCCCCCGTCACGACATCGGAGACCAGGCAAGGAAGTCCAGCCGCCTGCCATTCGAGCACAACGCTAGGCAACCCCTCGAAGAGCGAGGGGAGCATCATCAGATCGAACGCCTGGAGAAACTCGTCGACATTAGAAACGCGCCCGGTAATCGTCACGCGGTCCGCGAGCCCCTTCTCGGCAATTAATCCCTCAATCTTCGAGCGGTCGGGACCCTCACCAACGATGAAGAGCCTAGCACTCGGAACATCGCGAGACAGTAGCCCGAACACATCGATGAGGAACGATTGATTCTTCACGTAGTTGATGTTGCCGACGAAACCGACGGCAGGTTCGTCCCCGAATCCGAGGCGTGAGCGCACCTCGTTGCGCTGCACGGCATCGAAGGCATACTTCTCAAGGGCAAATCCGTTGTGGAGGACCTCGAAGGGGCTATCTTCAAAGAGCCACCTGCCAGCGTCCTCGCCGCACGCGAGTGCCCGCGTCCAACTACCACGGAAGAAGGGGCGAAGCATCTTGTCCCGTCGAGGATCATCGCTCCTGGTGTTGTGCGAGTGCGCAATCCGCTCGCGCACTCCCGCGAGCTGCGCACACCGAAGCTCGATGGCCATAACCGAGCTGCTCCCGTGAACGTGCACCACGTCGATACGCTCTCGCCTCATATACGAGATGAGAAAGCGCACATACCCAAAAGTGTCGGAGCGTCTGTCGGGCGTCTCCACGACATCGCATCCGAGCAATCTCAACTCGTCAAGAACGTCTGACTCATTGTTATATACGGCCGCCACGCGGACATCAAGTCCGTCGCGATCCATGGAGCGCATGAAGCTCAGTATGGAGGACGTAATTCCCTCGCGGCGCAGCCCGCCAGTCGGGACCACGAGAACCTTCCTATCCATCGCAGCTCACGTCCCAAAAAGCTTTGATGTGGTTTCCCCCATTGGTATGGATGACCTCGCCGGACACACACTTAGAGGCATCACTTAAAAGGAAGCACGCGACCTCGGCGACCTCCTCGGGCCTGAATATACGGCCTGAGGCACACTCGCGGTACATATTGCCGTCGGAAGCCTCAGCGTAGTCGCGCGTCATGTCCGAAAGTGTAACGCCAGGTGCCACGGCGTTCACGCGAACCCCAAGCGGATACATACGCCTAGAAGCAGCACGCACGAAGCTGTCCATGGCGGCCTTGGTCATGCCGTAGGGGATATCATAGGCCTGCTCGCCCGTCTCGCTCGTGATAACGAGGAGCTCACCCGAGGGCTCCTTCTCACGCTCTTTACGGCAAAGAAACTCGCGACAAAGGAAATACGCCCCGCGCATGTTAATGGCGAACTGCTTATCGAAACCTTCGATGGTCACGTTGTCGAAACGATTCTCATGAAGGCTCACGCCGGCGTTGCTCACCAGGCAGTCGATGCGCCCGCCGAGCTTGACCTCGCATGCGTCTAGGAACTCCCCTGCGCGCTCCGCCTCGGAGACATCGGCAACCACATAGGACACGTCGGAGCCAAGTTTCTCGCAGGCAGCTTTGAGAGTTGCCTCCTTGCGGCCAGAGATGACGACCTTGGCACCCTCCGAAATGAACTTTTCTGCCATGGCGAGCCCGAGCCCGCGCCCGCCTCCGGTGATGACGACAGTCTTTCCCTTAAGCACGTTGCCCGCGCTCACCTGCGCAACTTCGACATTCACGAACTTCTCTGGAGACGACGCCAGGACAAGCTTTGCAGCTTTACGAATAACTCTTTTGAATCCCATGCGACTACCTCTTGAAAATCCCGGCGATCTTCTGGGCCTTCTCCTGCCCAATGGTCGCCTTGATGAGCTCCTTGGACTTGCGGATCGCCTCTGACTGCGCGTCGCGGGGACGGGTCATGTCGAAAACGTCGTAGACGAGCTTGGAGTCCGCGCTCATCTCGGAAAAAACCTCGAGCAGGACGGGGCCCTCAGCGTCGTCATCGAAGAACTCCTCGACTGCTGCGTCGAGCTCCTCGGGATTATGCGCGCTCAGATAGCGGAAGCCGCATTCGCGCACCCAGCCCTCAGCCTTGGTGTGGTGACGAGCGCAGGTGTGAAGGTCCGAAGCCTCGTCCTTCCACATCTTATTGAAGTAAAACTCCTCCCCGCCCTCATTGTTGAGGAGGAGGATGCGCACCTTGTCAGTCACGTGGCGAATGCGAAGCGCATTCATGTCATAAAAGAAAGCAAGGTCGCCGATCACGAGATAGCTGGGCCTGCCGCTCGCCGCGGCCTGACCCAGGAGGGACGAGAGGCAGCCGTCGATGCCGTGCGTGCCGATGTTCGCGTAGACCTTGACACCCGGCTGAAGTTTGAAGAAATTTGTGAGGCGGATTGCGCTGTTGATCGCAAGGTGCAGGATGGATCCCGACGGCACTCGCTCGACGACCTTGCGGATGGCGGCCATGTTCGAGTAGGGAAGCTCCGGTACCGTCGCGGAGGCCTCATAGGCCTTGAGGGCTGCAAGGTAGCTCCCGTCGGGCTCGCACGTAGAGGCATCGACCATGCGCGAGAAGAACTCAGCAGGCGTGCACTCGAACACCCTCGTTAGGCTCCTGAACATATCACAGACAGAACCGTCCTCGCTGATAGACCAGTGCTCATAGGACCCTGCGAATTTACGCAGCATATCCTTGAGGCCAGCAGTCATGTTGCCACCGAAGGTGATGACCACGTCGGGCAAGAACTCAGAGAACTTTTTGGGCGTGATGTAACGGTACTCCATGCATAGCGTCGGGTTGAAGGCGTGCTCGCGAGGGATGTTCGCCATGTACTCGGCCGCAATGGCCACCTCGTAGCTAGCTGCGAAGCTCTCAAGGGCGCGCGCGAGCTCAGCGGGGCAAGAGGACTGCTGGCCGGCGACCACGAGCACGCGCTTGGCGCGAGAAAGACGATCCGCGCACGCGGCCCACTCATCGGCCTGGTCGGTTTCGACCCTGCGGATCCTAGTGACCTTCGGGAGCTCCTTGACGTTGAACGAGTTGTTGTACGCCTTCATCGGCACGTTGATGTGGATAGGGCCTGTGCCGTGGTGATCGAGCTCGAGCAGGGCCTCGTTGACGAGACGTTCGCAGAAGTGTGCATCGTCGGTGTCGTTGATGATGGGCAGGTTGACGGACTTGCGCACGTGACGGTCGTACATGCCAACCTGGTCGATCATCTGGTCCTCCCACTGCCCGAGCATGGCGGGGTTGCGGTCGGACGTGAGTACGACGAGGGGCACGTCCTGGTAGAAGGCCTCCGCGACGGGCGGCCAGTAGTTGCAGGTCGCCGTGGAGGAGGTGCAGGAGATCACGACGGGCTCGCCGAGCTCCTGAGCAAGCCCAAGCGCGAAGTAGCCGGCGCTGCGTTCATCGACGACGGAATAGCAGGTGAAATACGGATCCTCCTCGACGGAGTGTACGAAGGGGACGTTGCGGCTGCCGGCAGAGAGCACTAGATGGCGGATGCCGTACTCCTTGAGCAGGGCGATGATGATCTGATATGACTTTAACTCCGTATACATGCGGAGACCTCCTTCTTAAGGTAGGCGCGTGCGGCATCGCGGCCCGCGCGAACGACTGCGTCGGTGGCGGCCCAGTCCACGGGCGCGTCTAGAGTGGCAGCGAGCTCTCCTGCCCCAGTTGCAGCACGGGAAGTCAGGCCCAGGCGGCTCAACAGATCGGTGAGCTTCTCGGAGTTACCGTAGCCCGAGCTCCTCACGAAGGAGGCGAAGGGCGTGTGGGAGACGGCCGAGAAGATGGTGCCGTGGAATGTGTCGGTCACCACGGCGTCAGCATGCTTGAAGTAAGCGAGCACCTCAAAGGGCGAGCAATCCACGAAGCGATCGCAGACGCCCTGAACCCCACCGATGTTGAGCACCTTGAGGCCGCTCTGATCGGCGTAGGCGCGCACGGCGGCGCACTCCTCGGGCGTGAGACGGCCCGAGTAGCCGTATGCGATCATGTAGCGGTCCTCGTCGACCTCGGCGGGAATCAGCCCGCACTCGCCAAAATAGTCGTAGGCGAGCACCGGATCCAAATTGAAGGTCGGCGCTTCCCCCGTCAGGGACTCAACAATGGCGCCCGTGTTTGCGTCGCGTGCCGAGACGGCGTCGAGGCCATTGAGGTAGCCTGCGACCACGTCGCGCTTGCCATAGCGATCAAGCTTGTCGAGCGTGGTGTTGCCGAAGGAGGCGGCGTAGGTCACTTTACGGCAGG
>CABVCF010000031.1 GCA_902496775.1 uncultured Collinsella sp. | reverse complement strand
CCCCGCGGGGGGAGTTTTCGAATCCGCCCGGGGGCACCAGAGATTGACCGAGCCCGGTACCGCTATGGTGCCGGGCTCTTCTGGTCTAAAGGCCGGATTCGGACCGTCGACACCCGCGTCACTCATTTCCCCGCGGGGGGGAGTTTTCGAATCCGCCCGGGGGCACCAGAGGAATATCGAGCCCGGTACCGTTACGGTGCCGGGCTCTTTTGGTTTAAGGCATGCCGTAGTATTCGCTGCTTCAGATAAAGAAAGCGCCCGCTTGCTGGGGGAGCAAGCGGGCGCCTGTGAGCGAATATGTTTGCGGCGAAAGCCGTGATGAGCGGTGGGGTGGCGACTAGTTGGTCGTACCGGAATCGTCACCCGTGCCCGAGCCAGAGCCCGAACCCGAGCCAGAAAGTGCGACCGTCAGCGTAATCGTGCTGTCGGTGGACTGCTTGCCGGTGGGGGAGACACCCGTAACGGTGGCATCCTCGTTACCGCTCACGGGATTGCCGTTCTGGTCACAGAAGCCAATGTTATAGAAACCGGCGTTGTTGAGCGCGGTAACGGCGGCGGAAATGCTCTTGCCGTACAGGTTGCCCGGGACGGTGGCCTTGCCGGACTTCTTGGCAATGACGACGGTAATCGTGGCGCCGGGCTTCTGCTTACCGCTGGGGTTCCAGCTGATCACGGTGCCCTCGGTAACCGAGTCGTTCTCCTGGTAGCTCACGTCGACGCCAAAGCCTGCCATATCGAGGGCGTTGCGCGCCTGGGCCTCGGTCATGTCGGTCAGGTCGGGGACGGACGTGGTATCCGGGCCGCTCGAGACCTTGTACGAGATGGTCGTGCCCTTCGCGACTTCCTTACCGGCTTCGGTGCCCTGCTCAAAGACCTGGCCCTCATCGGCCTCGTTGGCCTCCTCGGAGGCGTTGCCCTTCAGGCCAACGCTTGCCAGCGCGGCTTCTGCCTGGTCCTTGGTCAGGCCGACAAGCCGGGGAACCTCAACCTTCTCGGAGGGCTTGGGGCCCTTGGAGATTACCAGGTTCACCTTAGTGCCCTTGGCCTTCTTGGTGTTGCCGTTGGGCGTCTGCTCGGCGACCTTGCCCTCGTCGACATCGTCGTTGTAGCTTTGGTCGATGGTGCCGACCTCGAGGCCGGCTTCCTTGATCAGCTCGACGGCAGTCTGCTGGTCCTTGCCCAGTACATCGGGAACGGTGACCTGCTCGCCGCCAAAGAGTCCTGTGGCAAAGGCCACCACAATGCCGATGACGGCAACGGCTGCCACCACGGCGGCTATGATCTTGTTCTTGTTGGATTTGGGCTCTTCGACCTCGTAGGAGCCGGTGGAGCCCGAAACCGAGCTACGGGCGGTATTCTGGCCGCTCACGCCCGAGACGGGACGCACCATGGCGCGCGTCTGATCGGAAAGCTCGCGAGTCTTGGTGGCGCCCAGCTCACCGGGGGCACCGATGATGCGCGTGGGCTCCGAGACGTTGACGGCACGGCCCGACAGGTAGCTGTTGAGCACCTGACGCAGCTCGTCGGCGGTCTGGAAGCGGTTTGCGGGGTCCTTCTCCATGCACTTGAGGATGATGCGCTCAAGGTCGGCGTCGACACCGGAGTTGATCTGGCTCGGCGGAATAGGCAGCTCGTTGACCTGCTTGAGTGCGACCGAGATAGCGTCGTCACCGTCAAAGGGAACGCGGCCGGTGGCGCACTCATACATCACGACGCCCAGCGAGTAGATATCCGAGGTGGGGCCGAGGTCCTGACCACGGGTCTGCTCGGGGCTGACGTAGTGGGCGGTTCCCAGCACGTTGTTGTCTTGCGTGAGGTGGCTGTTCTTGGCGCGCGCGATGCCAAAGTCCATCACCTTGATGTTGCCGTCGGGCAGCACCATGATGTTTTGCGGCTTAATGTCGCGGTGGATGATCTCGTGCTTGTGGGCGACCGAAAGCGCGGAGCTGATCTGCGAGCCGATCTGGGCGACCTTCTTGGGGTCGAGGGCGCCGTGGCTCTTGATGCCGCTCTTAAGGTCGGTGCCGCGCAGGTACTCCATGACGATGTAATAGGTGTCGCCGTCCTTGCCCCAATCGTAGACGCCCACGATATAGGGGGAGGAGAGACCTGCTGCTGCCTGGGCCTCCTGCTTAAAGCGTGCGGCGAAGGTTGCGTCGCCAGCATACTGCGGCAGCATAATCTTGACGGCTACCGTGCGGTCGAGGACCTGGTCCTGTGCACGGTAGACGGTCGCCATGCCGCCTGTTCCCACCTTATCCTTGAGGAGGTATCTTCCCCCGAGGACCCTCTGTTCCATTCCTGCTCCTAACATAACTATTCGCTCAACGATGTGTGTAGTACCTACGATGTGGCCGCTGGGGCCGTGTGGCGCGTTGCCGCTAACTCTTCGGCCGCGGCGCGCCTCGGGTGTCCGATTCGATCATGGGCATCACGCTCCCTGTGCGGCAAGCGCCGCGGTCAGGACGATGCCGGCGATCTTGGCGGCCTTGACGTCATGCTTGTCGAAATCCTCCAAGGCCACCGAGATGGCGACCGTGGGTGAATCGTAAGGTGCAAAGCCAACGAACATTGAGTTGACGTTGGTGCCGCCGGTCTCGGCCGAACCGGTCTTGCCGGCAACCTTGACGCCCGGAATCTGGGCATCGGTGCCGGTGCCGGACTGGACGACGGCGAGCATGGCCTGCTTGACCTGGTCGGCCGTGGCAGAGCTGACAGCCTGGCCCAGCGAGCGGGACTGCGTGGTCTTAACCACGGTCCCGTCCGGGGCGAGTATCTGTGACACAAAGAACGGGTCCATGACCACGCCGCTGTTGGCGATGGCGGCAGCGATCACGGCGTTTTGCATGACCGTGGTCTGCGGGCCGGGCGTGTGGTCCATGCCGACAGGCTGACCTGCGCCTGCCCAAGCGGTTTCCCACTCGGTCATAAGCGACGGGTCGGCCATGATGGAGGCCGCGGCGGTAAGGTCCTGACCGAGCTTTTGACCGTAGCCAAAGGCGTTGGCAAACTGGACGAGCGAGTTGGCACCGACCTCGTTTGCCACCTGGCCAAAGACGACGTTGGACGACACGGCAAAGGCCTGCCGCAGGCTGATGGTGCCGTAGCTCTCGTTGGCATAGTTGGTGACCGGCGCGTTGCCGATGTCCATGGAACCGGGCGCCTGGTACGTGCTGGTAAGGCTGGCGGTGCCGGTTTCGAGCGCCGCGGAGAGTGTGACGACCTTAAAGGTCGAGCCCGGGGTGTAGAGCGCGTCCATGGCGCGGTCGTACATGGAGCCGTCCTCGCCACCGCCCGACTGGAGCAGCGCGTCGATGTTGGTGTTGTCGTAGGTGGGCGAGCTCGCGCACGCAAGGACCGCACCGGTACGCGGATCCATGACCACCACAGCGCCCTTAAAGCCTTTGAGCGCCTGCTCGGCAGCCGTCTGGATGCGCGAGTCGATGGTGAGCTTGGCGGTATTGCCCGGCTGTGTCTGTCCCGCGAGCGACGCGATGGCGTTGTTCCAGCTGGAGTAATCCTTGGAGCCGGTGAGCGTATCGTTCATGACGCTCTCGATGCCGGCGGTGCCGTATTGCTGGCTCACGTAGCCCACCACGTGCGCGGCCATGTTGCCGTTGGGGTAGGAACGGGCGTAGGTGCCGTCCTCCTGTTGCAGCGACTCGGCTAGCGTCACGCCGTCGGACGTGATGATGGAGCCACGCTGGATGTACTTGGAGCGGGCGATGGTATGGTTGTTGGTCGGCATGTCCTGGTAATCCTTCGCCTTGATGACCTGGACATAGGTGAGGTTGCCGATAAGGATGGCGAACAGCGCCGTGAAGGCAAACACGGCACGAGTCAGACGGTTGGCAAGCGCCACGCGGCCGAGCACGCCGGACTCAGGCGTGTCGAGCAGGCGACGACGCATGCGAGAGCCCGCGGAGTGGTTGCCGTGGCTGTAGGAAGGTGCGTTGGCAAAACGCGTACCGGTCGGGGCAGCGGCGGATGCGACCTGGTCATCGGTGATGGCGGCCATGGTGCCGGTGCCGGTGAGCTCGGCTTCGCGTCCGGTTGCCTCGTCGCCGGCGCGCAGCAGCAGCGCGACGATGATAAAGCTCGCCAGCAGCGAGGAACCGCCCTGGCTCATAAAGGGCAGGGTGACGCCGGTCAGCGGGATCAGGCGGGTTACGCCGCCAACGATTAAGAATGCCTGGAAGCTGATGGCCGCCGTAAGGCCGGTCGCGCTAAAGGCGGCAAGGTCGGACTTGGCGCGGGCTGCCGTGGTGAGGCCACGCACGGCAAAAAGCATAAACAGGATGAGCACGGCGCCGCCGCCCAAAAGCCCCATTTCCTCGCCGATGGCCGAGAAGATAAAGTCGGACTCGACGACGGGGATGTTGTTTGCCATGCCGTTGCCAATGCCGACGCCAACCAGGCCGCCGTCAGCCAGCGAGTAAAGTGACTGTACGATCTGGTAGCCCTGGCCCTGGGCGTCCTTAAACGGATCGACCCAGACCTGAAAGCGCACCTGCACGTGAGACAGGAACTTGTAGGCGCCCACGGCTCCAACGGCCAGCAGCGCAAGGCCGATGATGACGTACGAAAAGCGTCCCGTGGCAACATAGAGCATCAGCAAAAAGATGGTGTAGAACAGGACGGCCGAGCCCAGGTCGCGTTCGAAGACGACGATGAGCAGGCACACGCCCCACACGGCAAACAGCGGCAGCAGCAGGCGGAAGCGCGGAATCTTGAGGCCCAGGATCTTGCGGTTGGAGATGGAGAGCAGCTCGCGGTTCTCGGCCAGATAGCCTGCCAGGAACAAGACGATGAAGACCTTGGCGAACTCGCCGGGCTGGATGGTGAAGCCCGCGATGCGAATCCACAGCTTAGAGCCCGAGATCGTGGTGCCGATAAAAATCGGCAGCATCAGCAGGATGATGCCGATAATGCCAAAGGTGTACTTGTAGCGCATGACCACGTCGAGGTTCCTGACCAGCGCGAGCGTTCCCACCATGAGCGCTACCGAGACAAACAAGATGATGAGCTGCGAGATGGCGAGGTCGGGGGCCAGGCGCGTCACGAATGTGATGCCGATGCCCGAGAGCACAAAGACGATGGGCAGGATGGCGGGGTCGGCGCCGGGCGCCAGGATGCGCACGGCGATATGCGCCGCGGCGAAGGCGGCGAACAGGCCGATCGGCACGGCGAGCGTCTCAAAGGAAATCGTGGCGCCCGCGGTGAGCACGTACATCGCATAGAGCAGGATGACGGGGAACGCCGAGGCGATGAGCAAGAGCAGTTCGGTGTTGCGGCGACTCATAAGCGGCACTCCCTTTCTAATTCTTATCGGAGGCTTCGGCCTCGGCTGACTGTTCGGCGGTTTTCTCGGAATCTGACTCGGAGGTGGATTCCTGGTTGGTGTTGTCGCGAATCGTTTGCGCGTCAATCACCTGACGGGTCTGCTCTTCGTCAATCTGATGGCGGTACTTGGAAATGGTGTCCTGCGCATCGTCGACACTCGTTTGCGGAATGCCTGCCTTCAGGCGGTTTTGCGTGTCTTCGGGCAGGTCGGACAGCTTGATGCTGGTTTCGCTCTCGAGCCAGTGGAGCTCGACCCCGAGCGTCTTGCCGGGCAGGCCGCGCCAGACGGCGACATTGCCGTGGTAGGTTCCCAAGTAATAGGAGCCGGTGACGCCCGTGTATGCCCAGATGCCTGCTATCAGCACAAAGACAAGGGCCAAGACGGTCGCGATGGTGACATTGCGGCGTCGGACGCGTTTTGCCTCGCGCATGACGCCGTCGTCGACCAGGTCGACCACCACCACGGTCACATTGTCGTGGCCGCCGGCGGCGAGCGCCGCGTCCACCAAGTTGTCGACACAGATCTGTGCGCTCGAGGACTGCGTAGCGATGTTCTCGATATCGCTATCGGGAATCATGCTCGAAAGACCGTCGGAGCACAGAATCAGGCGGTCTCCTTCCTCGATGTGCAGGGTAAAGTGGTCGGCATACATAGCGGGATCCGAGCCCAGCGCGCGGGTGATGACCGAGCGGTTGGGGTGGACGCGGGCCTCGTCGGCCGTGATCTCGCCGGCATCCACGAGCTCCTCCACGTAGGAGTGGTCGCGGGTCACGCGGATGAGCGTACCCTCGTGGAGCAGGTAGGCGCGCGAGTCGCCCACGTGGGCGATGGCGAGCGTGTCGTTTTCGATGTAGGCGCAGGTGGCCGTGCATCCCATGCCGGGTTTGCCCAGGCCGTTGAGGGCGGCCTCGATCACGGCGGCGTTGGCGGCCTCGACGGCTGCGGCCAGGCGCGCGGCGTCGGCGGACTGCGGTGCCGTCTTGGCGATGGTCTCGACGGCGATGGAGGATGCCACCTCGCCGGCGGCGTGTCCTCCCATGCCGTCGCACACGCAAAAGAGCGGCGACTGCACCAGATAGGAGTCCTCATTGTGCGGGCGTACGCATCCGACGTCGGAGCGGGCGCCCCACATAAGCTGCGTGGTGGTGCCGGCGTCGTAGGTCGAGTCGGTCTCGATGCGCTCGTCGGTCAGCGGCTCAAAGCTCATGGTCGAGCCGGGATCTTTGAGCTTTGCCTCCACGGCGGCGACATCGATCTCGGCGGTGTCGCCGGGGGAGACGGTGTCGGCATCGTCTCCCGACTCGGCGTCGGAGACGTCCGGAAGGCTGAGATCTTCGGTTATGCGGTCGGCGGGATCGCCGTCCTGCTGCGGCTCGACAGCCGTCGGCTCGGGCGTCGCAAAGTGCGACGGCGCGGGCGTACTCTGGGGTTGAGCGGAGGGCTCGGGAGCTGCGGCGGGCGCGGCAACGGGCTGCTCGACTTCGGCAGGCGTTGCGGATGCGGGTGCCGCCTCGCTTGCCGGGGCGACGGGGAATACCGGCGCGGCAGGCTCGGGGGCTGCAAACACGGCAGCGCTCTCGTTAATCGCCTCGGCGACGGGCTCGGCAAAGTGAGCCGGTGCGGGCGTTGCCTCCGGTTCCGCGGGCTGCTCGGCAGCGTGCGCGCCGATGGGGGCGTCGAGCTGCTCGGTGTCGGCATCCTCGTCATCGACGAGCGCCGGATATTCTTGAGTTACATGCGAAAGGGGCAGGGAGAACACGGTGTCCTCGGGCTCCACGGTCGCAGGACGTGCCGGAGCGGCATGAGCCGGCGCAGCTGCGGGGGCAGTCGGCGTCTCGGGCGTGGTTGCGGACTTGTTCTCCTCGTCGATCATCGACGGTTCACCTTCATGACCACGTCGCCAATCTGGACCTCGTCACCCTCGCGCAGCGTTGCGGGCTCCACCAGCTGGCGGCCGTTAACGAGCGTGCCGTTCAGCGAGTTGAGGTCTTCGATGATGAGTGCCGGGCCCTGCAGCGAAAAGCGTGCGTGCGAGGCCGAGACAAACGGTTCGTTGATGCAGATGTCCGAGGACGGCGAGCGGCCCACGATGACGGGGCCGAGCATGTCTACATGGATGCCACGGATGCCGCGCGGACCCTTGTCCACATCGATCGTCCAGATAGCGGAGTCGCGGCGCTGGCCGCGTACGAGTCCCACGCCGGTTTTCATGACGGCGAACAGGAAGATGTAGAGCAGGGCGACCAGGACGATGCGGCCTGCAAAAAGGACGATATCGATGTTCATAAGCGACTATCCCCTAAATTCAAAGGTGCTCAGGCCAAACGTCAGCAGATCGCCGTTGCGCAGCGGGCAGCGCGTGATGCGGCGGTTGTTGACGAGCGTGCCGTTGGTGGAATTGAGGTCCTCGATCGACCAGTCCGAACCGGTAAAGGTGAGCTGGGCGTGACGGCGCGACACGTTGGGGTCGCGCAGGGCGATGTCCGAAACCGAACGCTCGCGACCGATGGTCACCTGCGCGGAAGTGATGCTGTGGCTCTCACCACTTACGACGTCGACGAGCTGGGCGAGCGGGCGCTGCGGGGCGCGGGTGCTCGCCATGTTGGAGGCAATACCGGCCGCGGCGCCAAGGCCCACGGCGGCGCCGGTCGCGGCGGCTCCGCCCATACCGGCGAGGGCGTCACGAGAGACGGTCTGCGGCACGGGGATGGGCGCGGCGGCGGGGTCGGGGACGTTGGGCGCAAAGGGATCGGCCACGGCGAGCGGGTCGGGAGCGACGGCGCGGGGCGTCGGCTGCTGGGGCATGGCGGCGGGGTGCTGTTGCTGCGGAGCGGCGAATTGCTGCTTGCCGGCGCGGGGAGCGCTGGCGGCGCGGCTTGCGGCCGAGTTGTTCTGGCCCAGGCCATTCTGGTAGGCGCGCTCTTCCTCGTACAGACGACCGAGCGTGGGGGCGTCGACGTTCTCGGCAAAGACCGAGAACTTACCGGCACGCAGCTGCGGGTCGATCATAAAGCGAACGAGGGGTTCACCGACAAACACATAGCGGCGCTTTTCGGCCTGTGCCTTCACAAACTCGCGGACTTCGCGCGAAAGCTCGGGGTAGAACGGGGCGAGCATGGGATCGTCGTCGGCGGCGATCAGGATGGTATAGAGCGCCGGCGCGGTGTTGACGCCGTTGATCACCAGAGTCTGATCCTCCATGTCGCGAGCGGCCTGCTTGGCAAGCTTCTTAAAGGAGAACGGGGCACGGGTGGCACCGAAGATGCCGGCCACGTGGTCCTCGAAGATGTTCAGGAAGTTCACGAAAGATCACTCTCCGTATAGGTTCTTTGGTATCCGAGCAAATATAGGCATATCCCAACGATTATAGAGGATAGGGTTCCCGCAACCGCCGCCTTGACGACGACCGCGGCCGCAAGGCTGGCAATTTCCATATGGTGTGCAAGACAGAGCGACGTCGCGGAGCCTATTCCGCAGCCGGCGATGGCAGCGATTGCAGTCAGGTTCGAGCCCTGCTCGGCACGCTTGGCATGGGCGTTGAGCAGCAGAGATGTCAGTGCAGCTGTTGCCGCGACAAGCACGACGGCAGCCCAGAAGAGCATGTCTCCCAGCGCTGCGGCAACATTGCCGAGCCCCAGCACGCCTCCGGCGGAAAGCGCAGCCGTAGCCAGGCGGCCAAAAAGCGCGCCCATCCCCGTGGCGGCCGCGGCGCTTGCCGGGCCGAGCCAAAAGGCCGCGATGCCGGCGGCGACCCCGGCGGCAAGGAGGACGTCGCCCGTTAGGCAGCCAAGTGCCACCGCGCAGGTGAGCGCGGCGCTCGCGGCGGCCTCGGTGCGGCCCCAGGCGATCCACCAACCGGACATGGTGGCGGCAAAGAGCACCGCGACGGGCAGCATCGACAGGATGCCCTGCGCCTGCATGGTGGCGTTGGCCATAAGTACCAAAAAGCCCACGGCCGAGATAGCCGAGCCAATCTGCGGGGCCAGGCCGGCGGCCGCCCCAATCGCGATGGCCGCGGCAATAAGTCCGGGAAGCGCCGCGACGCCAGCCGTCTGCATGATCAAAAAGCTAAAGGCGCCGCACGTTAGCGCCGAGATGGCGCGCATGGTGTAATCGCGCGCGTGGCCCCAGCGCGTGCCGGCCCAGCCGAGTGCGGGGTCGACCTCGATGGTGTCGTCCTCATAGGGCAGCGATTCGATATCGTCTGCCGTGCGCTCGTCATCCGACAGCTCGCCCACCATCTGCTCCAGGCTGCGACGGCCCTCGCGCACGCTGCCCAAGCCGGCGAGCAGCTGGTCGCAAAATGCCTCGATGCTGCTGGGGCGGTCTTGCGGCATGGGGGAGAGGGCGCTCATGAGCGCAGCCTCGGCTCCCGGGGGAAAGTGCGGGATGAGCTCGCTGGGGTAGGTGGCACCGCCGATGATGCGGCCGAGCGAGTCGGCGGGCGTGGCGGCCATAAAGGGGGCGCTGCCGCACAGTCCCTCGTAGATCACGCAGGCGAGGGCAAAGACATCGGCGCGCTCGTCAACCGTGCCAGTCTCGATGTCGAGCTGCTCGGGTGGCATGTAGCCGATGGTGCCGCCGCGCGAGCCGCCAAAGCCGCCGGCAGACGACAGCCGCGCCATGCCAAAGTCGGTGAGCTTTACATTGCCCGAGTGGTCGATGAGCACGTTGGCGGGCTTAATATCCAGGTGGAGCACGCCGTTGCTATGGGCGAAGGTGAGCGCCTGGCCCAGCGCGTCGGCAATTGCCGCGGCCTCGTCAAAGGTGAGCGAATGGCCGTCCACGCGATGCAAAAAGTCGGCGAGCGACATGCCGTCGACATATTCCATGACGAGGTAGGCATAGGCGGTATCGTGCGTAAAGTCGATAACCTGCACGATATTGGGATGTTGAAGCATGGCGGCAGTGTGCGCCTCGCGCAGGACATCCATGATGTCGCTGGCGGGCATGCCGGCACCGTTGATAAGAGGGATGCGCTTAATGGCCACGCGACGGCGCAGATGCGTGTCGCGGCAAATCTCGATGGAGCCAAAACCGCCGGTCGCGAGCGTCTCGAGCGGCTGAAACCGCTTGAGCAGCTCGCGAGAGCTGGTGCCCTCCAAGGGAACGTCCGGCGAGAACCGGGCGGTATGTTGCGAGAAAAGCGGCATGGCCAACCCTCGTGCGTTTAAAGTCCGTTTGCGAGCGGCGGGCCGGGGTCAAGCCGTTCGCGGTGGCATAGATGCTGCTAGTTTAGCACGCTCGCGCGCATGGTGAAGGTAGCGGGGCGAGGTGGCCTATCTGACTTGGCCTTAGCGCTTCCTCTTGTTCTTCTTCTGCTTGCGCTGTTTGGCCTTTGCATTCTTGGGCTCGCTTTCCTGCTTGGCCTTGGCAGCGGCCTTTTCGGCCTTCATCTTCTTGCGCTTGGTCTCGATGCGGAGTTTTTTGTTGATGCGCGCCTTAAGGAAGGTGCCAAACTGCTCGGCATCGCCGCGAATAAAGGTTTCCTTGGGGATCGTCACGCCCTGGTCGGCGAACATGGCCACAAAGATGCGCTCGCCGTCGAGTACGTGGTCGAGCTTGTCAAACGGGAAGAACTGCGACTTGCCGCTCTTGCCCCAAACCATCAGGCCGTCCTCGTTGGCGGCGACGCGGCGATAGCGGCCACCCATGGACTCGTCGGCCTCGACGGCGTCGATAAAGTCGCGGGCGAGCGTGTGGTGAAGGTTCTTGCTCCACCAGGCCAAAAAGGCGCCGAATACGATCAGCACGACGCCAAACTTGATCCAGTTGCCGCCGGCCACCAGCATGCCGATGCCGATGAGCGCGGCAATTGCCGCGGCGACATACAGCGAGCCGCGACGCCTGGGCGAGGCGACCAGACGGGCGAAGTCGGTGACCAGGTCGTTTTCGTACTGATACTCGTTGAGGTACAGGATGCCGTCGTCGGCTGCGGCTTGCTTCTCGAGCGCGACCTCGACCTGGTCGGCTGCTTCGGAGGGAACGAGGTTGCTCTCTGCGTCTGCCATGCTCTTTAGACTCCTATCGCGGCGGGCTCGCCGTACGGGTTATTATGAATGCAGTATGCCGTGCGACCGCTTGGCCGTCGCGGCAACAAGACTCAGTATACCCGGGGGAGCACCCATGGAATCGTTGTACCGAAAGTATCGCCCGCTCACCTTCGACTCTGTGGTGGGCCAGCAGCATATCGTCTCGACGCTCGAGCACGCCATCACCGAGGGGCGCCTGTCCCACGCGTACCTATTCTGCGGACCGCGCGGCACGGGCAAGACCACCATGGCGCGCATTCTGGCCAAGGCGCTGCTGTGCCGCAATGCCGAGGCGGCGCGCGCCGAGGGTGCAAGCGGCTGCATGCCCGACGGTACTTGCGAGGAGTGCGAGCTCATCGCCGAGGGCAACCACCCGGATGTCTACGAGCTCGATGCCGCAAGCCGTACCGGCGTGGACAACGTGCGCGAGGAGATCATCAACTCCGTCAACTTTGCCCCAGTGCGCGGCAAGTACAAGATTTATATCATCGACGAGGTCCACATGCTCACGACGGCGGCGTTCAACGCGCTGCTCAAGACGCTTGAGGAGCCGCCGGCGCACGTGATCTTTGTGCTGTGCACCACCGACCCGCAAAAGATTCTGGAGACCATCCTCTCGCGCTGCCAGCGTTTCGATTTCCATCGCATCGGCAACGAGGATATCGAGCATCGCCTGGCATACGTGTGCGAGCAGGAGGGCTTCGATTACGACGACGAGGCGCTGGCTATCGTGGCGCGCCATGCCAAGGGCGGCATGCGCGACGCGTTGTCCACGCTGGAGCAGCTGAGCGTCTTTGGCAACGGTTCTGTGCATGCGGACGACGCCCGCTCGCTCTTGGGCGAGGTTTCGGACCAGATTCTGGGCGAGTTTTCCCGCGCCATTGCCGATCGCGATGTTGCCGAGCTCTATGGACTGATTCGTGCGCAGGTCGAGGAAGGAAACGACCTGCTGGAGCTGACGCGCGACCTGGTGGCGCATGTGCGTGACGTGTACGTTGCCTGCGTTGCCGGTGCCCGTGCCGAGCTGTTTGAGGGCGGCTCCGAGCAGGCCGAGGCGCTTGCTGCCGAGGCCGCTGCCTTTGGCGAGCATCCTGCCGACCGCCTGGCCCGTGTGCTGACGGTGCTCGACGATGCCGCACTGGAGATGAGGGGCGCGAGCGACGTGCGCCTGGTGCTCGAGATCGCCTGCACGCGTCTGGCGCGTCCCGAGGCTGATTTAACGATTGAGGCATTGGCCGAGCGCGTGGCGCGCCTGGAGGCCATGGTTGCCAACGCCGCCGTGCCGGCGAGCGTGGCTGCTGCTCAGGCCGCCGCGCCTGCAGCATCCGTACCCGCTGCTGCCCAACAGCCGACGCTCATTTCGGGCGCCCGTGCTGCCGCTCCGGCGGCATCCGCTGCCCCCGCTGCTACGTCCGCGCGCCAGGGCGGTATGCCTTGGGACCGTGGTGCTGCTGTTCCAGCTGCCCAGCCTTCGCCCCGTTCTGCGTCCGTGTCAGCTTCCAAGCCTGCAGCGCCTGCACCTCAGCCTGCGCCGGCTCCGACGCCTCAGCCCGTTGCGGCCCCCGCGCCTGCCATCGCTCCGGCACCTAAGCCCCAGTCCAACAATGCCGCCCAGGTTGCCGCCGCCGGTGCTGCCGAGACGCCCGCGGTCGAGGATGCCGGAGGGCTGCAGCGCAAATGGGCCGAGGTTGTCGAGCGTGTCAAGGCACGTCAGGCTTCCTACGCAGGGCTTTTGCTCAACGCCCGCGCCACGGCCGACGACGGCTCCAAGCTCACGGTCTCGTTCCCCGCAGGTTCGACTTTTGCCATTAAGATGCTCGGTCGCGCCGATACGCAGTCGGTGGTCCTGCCGACGGTCTGCGCGGTCTTCGGTCGTCGTACCGTCGACTATGTCCTGGATGGGGGTGGCACGCCGGCTCCTCAACATGAGGAGCATTCTCCATCTGCACGGGCTGCGGCATCTGCGGACCCGCAACCCGTGTCCTCGGCGGCCCCTGTATCCTCGAGCGCCAGCGCGCCGCAGCAGCAAGCGGCGCCGGTAGCGGCATCGACCCCGTCGGCGCCTAAGCCCGCGGCGCCCAAACCGGCTGCTCCGACACCCGCGCCCAGGTCATCTGACCTGGGCAAAGCCCCCTGGCTACGCTCCGACAACCCCGCCGGCGCTCCTGCCACGGGTAAGCTCCCGACCGAGCCCGCGCCCCGTGCGCCCGAGCGCTCGGCTGCCCCCAAGGCTCAGCCTGTCGCGCAGTCCGCGCCGTGGGAATCCGAGCAGGTGCCCTACGACGACGCCATGGTCGGCGGCTTTGCCGGCGATGCGAGCGGGGACGATCTTCCTCCGTTCGACGTGCCGGGTGCGGCGTCCGCGCCCAAGCCCGCTGCGGCGGCACCCGCGGCCCCTACAAGCGACGACGTCCCCGCGACTCCCTGGGAGTCCAACCCCGGTGCGGGCAGCCCCTTCGGCCATCAGGGTGCAGCCCCGAGCATCCCGCAGACCGAGGACGAGGCCAAAGCCCTCATCCGCAGCGTCTTCGGTCAGTCCACCATCTTCAAACCGGTGGAGTAGCTGTACGGGCGGGTATACTGCTCAAGAAGAGATCTCTTTGTCCGGGCGCATCTGTATTTCGGACATGTGCAACGTGGTGCCGCGTATCTCGCATTCGAGCAGGCAGGTACGCGACGGTCGGCCTAGGATGCTGAGGTCGATACGATACGCCGCATAGCTGTCCGTGTACTCGACTTGCTCGGCGTTGAGGGTTGCTCCGATTGTCAAGAAAGCGCCTGGTTCGGCATCGACAATCTTGGAGTCCTTTATCTTGACCCTGAACTCTTGGTAGAGGGACGGGCTGTTGTAGTAAACGGTTCGGGTTCCGTCGGTGCACTCATCGGTCGTCTCCCATTTGACGACGGGCTGGTCCGAGCTGGCTATCAGCAGTTCTGCTCCAAAGGCTATAGCATGGGTGATGACAACCAGCAATGCCCAGCCGACAAAGAGATAGAGAATCACATATGCAACGGGGTGTTTTGAGCGGATGTTTTGGAGCGCGTCGGGGGCATTCATGGGGGCACCTCCAAATTGCTGTCTGTGACAATCAAATTATACCCTGCCATCATGAGCGCCGCCTCGAGCAGCGGTTCGGCATTTTGTTATCTAGCTGGATGCAGAAAATGCCGGATTCCGGCTCTACAAGATTTAGCTTTCAATATTATGCAGATGCGAATTATTCAACTTTGCATAATCTTTGGGTGCAGCTTGCACTCCAGGACATGTATATCGACTGAGGGAACACGTCCGCCCCGCTTGCTTGCCCCGCGCCGTGGTACGATTTTTGAGTTTGAAAGTCCCGCCGTGCTCCGGCTGCCCTTGCAGCTTGTCGCGCGGCCGCACGTAAAGGAGCCATCATGGCCGGTATGAACATGCAGCAGATGATGAAGCAGGCTCGCAAGATGCAGGAGCAGCTTGCCGCCGCGCAGGAGAATCTCAAGTCCCAGACCGTCGACGCCTCTGCCGGCGGCGGCATGGTCAAGGTGACCGTTAACGGCGAGATGGAGCTCGTCAACCTCACCATCGATCCCGATGCCCTCGATCCCGAGGACGTCGATATGCTGCAGGACATGATCATGGCTGCCGTCAACGAGGCCGTCCGCGGCGTCAACGAGCTCGCCAACAAGCAGATGGGCGCCATCACCGGCGGCCTCAACATCCCGGGCATGCCGTTCTAAGACACGCATATATATGAGTGCGAATCACAGTCTGCAAAAACTGCTCGATGAACTGGGCCGTCTGCCGGGCATTGGTCCCAAGTCGGCCCAGCGCATCGCCTATTACCTGCTCGAGGCCGATGCCGAGGAGGCCCGCCGCCTGGCCGAGGCCATCCTGGAGGTCAAGCAGGAGGTCCACTTTTGCAGTCGTTGCTTTAACTACGCCACGGCCGATGAGTGCTCCATCTGCCAGGACCCGATGCGCGATACCACTCGCATTTGCGTTGTGGGCGAGCCGCGCGACGTCCAGGCGATCGAGCGCACGGGCAGCTACCACGGCCTCTACCACGTATTGGGCGGTGTGATCAGCCCCATGGACAAGATTGGTCCCGAGCAGTTGCACATCCGCGAGCTGTTGGCGCGTCTGGGCCACGAGGACATCCATGAGGTCATCATCGCCACCAACCCCAACATCGAGGGCGAGACCACGGCGAGCTATCTGGCCCGTACCATCAAGCCGTTGGGCGTCGAGGTGTCGCGTCTGGCAAGCGGCCTTCCCGTGGGCGGCGACTTGGAGTATGCCGACGAGCTTACGCTTGGCCGCGCCATCGAGGCCCGTCGCGCGATTTAGGTGGCGAGCCTGCTCCTGCCGTATGTTTTCCTCGCGACGCACGGGGTAGTCATAATTTCCCCGTGCGACTGTGAGTTTGTTGTGCAACAAAGATGCTTCGTATCCGCTTATCGCATGGATGCTTCCGCTCGCATCCTTAATTTGCCCATTCGTTGCGCAACCTTTTGGGTTCGCTGATACACTCAAATATGGATTTGAATGAATGCGCCGCTCCCAAGCGGCGTGTTTTTGTTGGAGGAGAACGCATGCGGCCCGGTGGCACTCAGACAAAGCGCGGCGCCGCGGGCGTACGCACTGCTGTCTTGCTCGCTGGTGCTGGTCATAGCTGGCGTTTCTGCCTATGGCATGACCGTGCCGTCCATGATGCAGGCGCATGCCGCACGCGAACCGCGCGTGGGGCATGAGGTCAAAAGTGATTTGGGTACCACGACTGGATATGCTTGGGCAAGTGTGGTCGCGCATATTGTGTTTGGCACCGACGATGCGGACGGCGCCGAGGCCCCGGACAACGAAGTCACGCTTGCCAATGGCAAAACCATCGTGCTCACCAACACCAAGATCATCGATCGGTTGTCCAACAATAGCGTGGCGGCAACGGTGAATAAGGTCGAGCAGCAGAAGGAGCAGGACGCCCAGCAGTCCGGAAAGCCCGGTAGCTCGGATACTTCTGGCTCCGGCTCGGATTCATCGAGTTCGGGCGGCGGCACTGGGTCGGGTTCCTCTACCGGAGGGTCTGGAAACGGCGGCTCGACGGGCGGCAACACTGACAACGATGCAAACTCCGGTGGCCTTTCCGCTGCTGAAGAAGAGAGCATTCACAGTTGGCTTGTGACCAAGTACAACATGCTCGACGGCTATGTTTCTCGTGCCAATGACGTGGTTTCGACCTATAACTCTACGGGAGATCCCAGACCGTGCGACAGCCTGGCGAATGACATGTTTGCCATCCGTGCTGAGTTCGGTCGACAAAGGTTCTCGACCGAATCTAAGTGGTATCAGCAGTATGCCAATCTGTGGGGCTGTTACACCAACCTATGTCAATGGGTCGGCCATTACGGCGATGATGACGTCGCGCTCGGTAACTTCAACAATAACGTGGCGGCGCTTGCCCTATGATGACCGATCTTGCATTCACCACACCACAATCGCTCAACCGCGACCCTATGGTCGGCCTGCGCCTGGCGCGTGTCGACGGGTTTGAGCCGGCCATTGCGCTCGGTCAGGACGAACTGCCTGCCTATCTGCGTCGTTTTACGATGCTATTTGCCGACGATGCCACCATGCGCCGTGGCGGTATCGGCCGCGTTACGCGTGCCGTCAACGCCCAAGGCGAGGCCGTGGCGCTCAAGCAGCTCATCTTGCCGATGCGCGATGAGTTCGACGACGATGCCGCTCACGAGGCGCTGGTCGCCAAGTTCAAGGCGGCGTTTCGCGAGGAATACGAATGCCATCGCGCCCTTTCGGGCCTTAAGGGCTTTCCCCGCCTCTATGGCTGGGGCGAGGTCGACGGTGTGCCTGCAATTGTCATGGAATGGGTCGAGGGCGAGACGCTTGCCCGCTTGCGTTCTCGACTTGCCGTGGACGATGCCGGACGCCTGTCGCCGCTTGTGGCGGCACGTCTGGGTCGCGACCTGTTCGATCTGCTCTGCCGTATGAGCCTGGTGGGTGAGGGCTTTGTCCATCGCGATATCTCGCCCGCTAATATTATGGTGCGTGCGGCGCGCCTGCCGCTTGACCGGCAGCTTGCCGAGGGCACCTTTGACCTGTGCCTGATCGACTTTGGCTCGTCGCTGGCGCTCGAGCCTGCGTCGGCCGTGGCCGGTACCGGCGGCAAGGCGTCGTTTACGGAGCGCTATGCCACGCTGCGTCGCGCGACGGTTGCCTATGCCCCGGCAAGCACGGTTTACGAGTTCATTGCCGGCGTCGCGCCATACGAAGCCGCGCCGAGCACTTCGGGCACCTCGGGTTCGCGCAAAAAGACGCGCGACATCGCGAGCCCCTACCGTCTCAAGATGGACACGCGGCCCGACTATCCCATTGGTGCCCATGCGCCCGGTTGTGATTTGACTCAGCTGCTTCGTCGTGAGCCCGATGTGGCGCTCGCCGCGGCCGAGCAGGCCCAGCAGCTAGGGCTTGAGCCGGATTCCGAAGAGCTACGCGATGCGCTGGCGTTTGTCGATGCCCAGCTGTTCGACGTGGTGATGGCCTGTCTGTCCAGCCATCAAAAAGATCGTCCCGAGCCGGCGGCGGTCGAGGCGGCGCTCTCAGCGTTTTGTGACCACTATGCGCAAAATGTCGGCCGTTCGCTCCGCGGCGAGCCGCTCACGCCGTGCCCCATGGATGCGTCTGGCCGCGCGGTTCGTCGCGCGCTGATGGTCGGCGCGACGGTCGTCTGTGGCGTGGTTTGGGCTGTGATCGTGGTTTCGGCCGCGCTGCTGGCGTCGGGCGCTCGCGTGACGGCGACTTTGGGATCGCTCGTGTGGTCTGGGTCGCTACCGGGTATTATTGCCGCACTGGCGTTGGCGCTGCCAGGCATAGCCGGCGTTGCCGCGGGGGCGCTTGCGCGCGATCGGCGCTCGGGCTTCCTGCAGGGTGTGCTTGCACTTTCTGCCTGCGAGGTTCCGGTGCTGGTTGTGGCTGCATGTAGCGTATTTTCCCAACGCGCCGTGATGGGCGGCCTTGTTGCCGCTCTGGTTGCAACCTATACGCTTACGTGGTTTTTGCTTGCGATGGGCTTTGCCTTTGAACTTCCCGTTTCGGCACCGCGACGCACAAAAGCCCAGATGGCGACTCCGCTTGCCGGTGGAGCCGCAGCTGCCCGTACTTTTGGCGGACCTGTCGAAGTATCGTCCGATTCTATTTCTACGACCAAGGAGGCCTAGGTCATGGCATCTCAAGTTGAGCTCACCCCATGCGGGGCCATGTTTGACATCTTTAAGCGCGCGGCGCATCTGAGCCATATCGAGCTGTGCGGCTTGGTGCTTTCGTCCCGTCCGCTCGCCGACGGCCGCAGCCCGCAGAGCCGAGCCGCCGATCGCTCTTGGGTTTCCCGCTTTATCGTTCGCGCGCCGGTCGGCACGCTTCAGCAGCGCTACTTTGCCGAATACGGTACCTCGGCTGCGCGTATTATGTCGCAACTGGCCCTGCGCCAGCGAAATCCCATGGACTCCACGGCAGTGATCAATATGGTGTGCGGTCCTGCAGGTGAACCGATGGTACGCGCGCTCGAAGAGTGCCACCAGGACACGAATCTCTATCGCAACGCGCTCGAGCGCCTGTCGCAGGCGGCTGAACTCATGCCCGCCGAGCGCGCCGAGGCCATCCTGGTGCTGTTTGTCGCCGTGGGTTGCTCGGCAGATGTACGTTCGTCGGTGACCTATGCCATCGACTACGCTCATGCGACCTGTGGTGGCGCCACGTCGACGCCGCGCTCGCTGAGCACATCTTCGGTCGTGGGCGAGCACGAGGTCGCGCCGGCGCATCCGCTGGGACTGCTGCGCGTGCAAAACGGCTATGTGGTGAGCGCCCCGCGCTGGATTCAGCCGAGTGAGGAAGGCGTCGAGATCGGCGCGCTGGCAACGGGGGAGGGCGACATCACCGACGTCGGCGACGACGTCTCGGCCCGCCATGCCCATATCTGGTGCGACGATTCTGGCACATGGTTTGTCGAGGACCTGTCGTCCACGAACGGCACCGTGGTGGTAAACGGGGCCACGAGCGTGTGTATTCAAGTAGAGCCTGGCCGCTCCGCTCAGCTCAACCCCGGCGACGAGCTCAAACTCGGCGAATCCACCACCTACGCCATCCTCCTCGGCGCCCTCTAACTCATCCCCTCAATGAGTTGCGGTGAAATAGGGACTGATTAAGGCCGTTAACAGCAAAAACACTCCCTATTTCACCGCAACTGCTGTGGGGTTCCAGGGGACTGTGCCCGTCGGTGCCGGGCGCACAATAGTCACCCGAGGTAAACCTTTACCGGCCACCTATATTTGCCGAAATTACACTTAACGGCGGGGTACAATAAACCCGCATGCGGATTTCCGTTGCGGGCGCTTCCCATCGCCGGGGCGTGCCCGGGAGCATCCGGCATGCGGCCTTTGCGGCGCTCGGTCATGTGCAAGACGGGCGGTCGGGTCTGTGGGGCGCATCAGCTGTCCCTCGCCTCGGCATGTCTTCTCTCCACGCCACGTACCTGCTGCTGAGCCTGCCTGCCAGATGATTGGAAGCAACAGCGTAAATCCCATCACGCCAACATCCCGGCGATCGCCGGGGCCTGTATACCTATATGAGAGGAGAGGGGTATATGGCGCGTAAGTTTAAGTCTATGGACGGCAACGAGGCGGCCGCATATGTTTCGTATGCGTACACCGAGGTAGCGGGAATTTATCCCATTACGCCGTCCAGCCCGATGGCCGACCATGTCGACCAGTGGGCGGCCCAGGGTCGCAAGAACATCTTCGGCACCCCGGTCAAGGTCGTCGAGATGGAGTCCGAGGCAGGTGCAGCCGGTACCGTTCACGGTTCGCTGGGCGCCGGTGCTCTGACCACCACCTACACGGCTTCCCAGGGCCTGCTCCTGATGATCCCGAACATGTACAAGATCGCGGGCGAGCAGCTCCCGGGCGTCTTCCACGTCTCCGCGCGTTGCGTCGCTTCGCACGCCCTGAACATCTTTGGTGATCACTCCGACGTCATGGCCTGCCGCCAGACCGGTTTCGCCATGCTCGCCGAGGGCAACGTCCAGGAGGTCATGGACCTCTCGCCGGTGGCTCACCTTGCCGCCATCGAGGGCAAGACCCCGTTCCTTAACTTCTTCGACGGCTTCCGCACCAGCCACGAGATCCAGAAGGTCGCCATGTGGGACTACAAGGATCTGGCCGAGATGTGCGACATGGACGCCGTCCAGGCTTTCCGCGATCACGCGCTCAACCCTGAGCACCCGCATACCCGCGGTAGCCACGAGAACGGCGACATCTTCTTCCAGAACCGTGAGGCCTGCAACAAGGTCTACGACGAGCTTCCCGCCGTCGTCGAGGGCTACATGAAGAAGATCAACGAGAAGCTCGGCACCGATTACGGCCTGTTCAACTACTACGGCGCTCCCGATGCCGATCGTGTCGTCGTGTGCATGGGCTCCTTCTGCGACGTGCTCGAGGAAGTCATCGACTACCTCAACGCTCACGGCGAGAAGGTCGGCCTGGTCAAGGTCCGTCTGTTCCGTCCGTTCTCCATCAAGCACTTCGTCGACGTTCTCCCCGAGACCGTCAAAAAGATCGCCGTCATGGACCGCACCAAGGAGCCGGGTTCCATCGGCGAGCCGCTCTACCAGGACGTCGTCTCCGCTCTCTACGAGGCCGGCAAGACGGGCATCAAGGTCGTCGGCGGCCGTTATGGCCTGGGCAGCAAGGACACGCCTCCCGCGTCCGCGTTCGCTGTCTTCGAGGAGCTCAAGAAGGACGAGCCCAAGCGCGAGTTCACCATCGGCATTGTCGATGACGTGACCAACCTGAGCCTGCCCGAGGCCGAGGATGCGCCCAACACCGCAGCCCCCGGCACCATCGAGTGCAAGTTCTGGGGTCTGGGTGGCGACGGTACCGTCGGCGCCAACAAGAACTCGATCAAGATCATCGGCGACCACACCGACAAGTACGTCCAGGCCTACTTCCAGTACGACTCCAAGAAGACCGGCGGCGTCACCATCAGCCACCTGCGCTTCGGCGACAAGCCCATCAAGAG
>CABVCF010000030.1 GCA_902496775.1 uncultured Collinsella sp. | reverse complement strand
GTGTTGAAGGGAAGTACACCTATGGATTTTGAGAACTCTCAGACCAAGAAGAACCTCGAGACTGCTTTTGCCGGTGAGTCCCAGGCACACACCAAGTATCGCTACTATGCATCCAAGGCCAAAAAGGACGGCTACGTTCAGATCTCGAATATCTTTGCCGAGACGGCGGGCAACGAGTCCGAGCACGCCAAGCTGTGGTTTAAGTACCTGCACGACGGCGCCGTCCCCGATACCCTGGACAATCTGCGTGATGCCGCTGCGGGCGAGAACTACGAGTGGACCACGATGTACGACGAGTTCGCCAAGACCGCCGAGGAGGAGGGTTTTGCCGAGATCGCCGAGAAGTTCCGTGGCGTCGCCGCCGTCGAGAAGGCCCACGAGGAGCGCTACAACAAACTCGTCGAGCGCATCGAGTCGGGCGAGGTGTTTGAGCGTGAGGGCGTGAAGGTATGGAAGTGCCTGAACTGCGGGCACCTGCACGTTGGTGCCGAGGCGCCTGAGGTGTGCCCGGTGTGCAACCACCCGAAGGCGTACTTTGAGGAGCAGGTGGTGAACTACTAGCGCTTGGCGTTGGCATGAGCTGGGCCGGGAGGGCGGGATTACCTTCCCTCCCCGCTCACGGCTCCGCAGGGTCGCGTTGAGGGAAGGTAATCCCGCCCTCCCGGCCCGCTTTGGGTCGTCGCGTGCTCGCTACAGAAAAGCTGATTAGAAGTTTGTGTGCCGCCCCTTTTGGGCGGCACGTTTTGTATAGGGATTGGGTTGCGGCCATTTGGTTGACGGGGCTTGCTCCGGGTTGGGGCGGCGCCGTTGTTTAGGGGGTACACTGGGTAGCGACTTTTAGTTTATCTACTACCTGATGGGGTGTTTTTTATGGGTAAGAAGTCTCGGGCTCGGGTTGCTGCGGCGGGAACTCGCAAGGATCCTGGTCGTCGGGTTGCCGAGGGTAAAAAGGCCGATCGTGTCGAGAAGGACAAGAAGGTTGGGGCGCATGCTCATCTTGAGTGGGCGCCTCATTTGAATTCGGCTAGTGAGGATTTGACTGCCAAGTTGTTTACTCTGGTCGAGGTAATTTTGGGCGTGGTGCCCCTTGTGGTTATCGGTTTGTTCTTGGCTTCGAAGGACGCCACGAGCGTCGATAAACTCACCGAGGTCTTTTCGCAGGAGCCCTCGATGGTGGTCACGTTTATTTCTGCGTGCTTGCAGCCGTTTGTGGCGTACATGCTGTATATGGTCTATCGCAAATACTGCGAGGGTGATGCGGGCTTTGCCGCCGGCAACCTGATCGGCCTCTTGTGCTCCGAGATTTTGCTGCTCAATATTCCCGGCGTCATCGGCATGGGCATCTTGCTGTGGCGTGTCTGGCGCAACGTTGCCCCGCACTTTGAGAGCTGGTTGTTTGAACGCCGTGCAATGGGCGTGCTGGCAGACATCGCGGGCTCGCTCGTGATTCTAGCCTTGGCGTTTATGTGCGCCACCGCCGCCCGAGGTCTCGCGGGCATGTAAGCTGCCTTTACCGACTGCGGAGCACTGGGCGGGGAGACACCTTTCCCTCTCGCTCACGGCTTCGCAGAGTCGCACGAGGCAAAGGTTTCCCCGCCCTGCGCTCCGGCGTTGAGTCGTCGCATGCTCGTTACAGAAAAGCTGATAATAAGTTTGTGTGCCGCTCCTTTGGGGCGGCACTTTTTGTGTGGGGTCCCGGTCTCCACAATTTCCGTCAAGCTTTTGGTTAGATTTTGGTCAGTTGGCGTAAGGGTGGAAGGCCAAAAGATTGCTGGCGAAAAAAGCTCAGAGAAAGTGCTGGTAGGGGAGTTGTTGAGCTTTTCGACAGCTTTTGAGCAAAAGAAACTTTGTGGCTATTGCCGGCGATTGCGTTGTCGCGGTCATGGCGGTGCGGGATGCTGGGCGTAAGCGTCGAATGCTCCGATTTTGGAGGCCAGCATGGATTTGTTTCTTGAGACTCCGCAGCAACAAGCTGAGCGCATGTTGCGCCAGCAGCAACGACTTATGGAGATGCAAATGCAAGGGGTAGCCGCCCAGCCCCCTGCGCAAAACGTTACGCCCGCGGTTTCGCCTGCGGGCGGATTGGCGCCAGAGAACTATTCCGTACAACAAGATTCATATGCGCAGGAGCTTGCGTTCGACAAACGCCGCACGCGTCGCCGCCGCGTGGGCCAGCGCCTGCGCACATTGGCGATGATCGTGCTCATTCCGTTGGGGCTTGCGGTCATCTTTCTGGCGTCGTATGCCCTCACGTGCATCCTCAACGGCGCATCGCCCAACGAGGTGCTCCAACATCTAGCGGCTCTCGGCCAGCGCCTAGGCGACGTCATAACAACCATCCGCACCGGCTGGGAGAGCTAGCGTTTGTCACATTAGGACTTCTAGGGTGTTGGGATTATCGCCACGAGTAAAATTCTTGCATCCTGTGGGTCCTGTCGTGCGACTGAATATTATTATTGAAGATGAATAATAGTAGGATTTGCTATGTATAAGCAGGATTTAGAGCAGATCCCTCTTGGAGGACCTGGCGGTAATGAAGCTCTATGCCTACCGTCCGAACGACATCATCGATCTTCATAGTCAGGCATTCGTCGACCGACTTGATTGGGGGCTGCTCGAACGGCTTATATTCGACGAGGGGGAAGCACTGGCGTCGTCGCCTTCGGAGCGAAGCTATCAAGAGATGGTCTGTGCATACAGACAATACAAAAAGGAGGTGCTCGGTTGAATCTGACCTTTGAGGGATTCTTAAAAGGCTATTGCCGAGAGCTATCCGGACAGCAGTCGCTGAGTTTTAGAAAATTGGTTGAGCAGGCGACGACGGATGCGCCGCGCGTGGCGGAGCCTCTGTTTTTGCTCGCTTTGGCGCAAGGAAAAGCCGAATACGTTCTGGGTTTATCCGAGGGCTCGTGGATGGAACGGGATTACCGAGACGTTTTATCCTTGTACGGTCAAGCGGGCAGCATGGCGTCTCTATGCGCCAAAAGTGAGCTCCCTAATCGTTATGCCAACGTTTGGCGTGCGTATAGAGCGGTGAAGGAAAAGCCGGCGGCCGATAGAAGGGTGAACGCCCTGATGAGAAAGAAAACGCTGGAAGCATTGGAAGAATCGGGTGTAACGCGCTATGGCCTCTGCCGTGCCCTGCGCCTGAATAAAGGAAACGTTTACGCATACTTGGCCGGCGATGACTCAAAGGTGAGCAGGAAAACGGCGCGCCGCATTATGGAATATGCGGAGGAGAGGGGCGCCCAAGAAGGGGCCGGGCGCCCGGTGTGTGTGACGGGGTAAGATTGATCGCGGTTTTGATTGGTGCTCGATTGGGTTTGTTGGGCGGAGTCTATGTCTGCTATTGATATCGTGCTTGTTGTGATCGCCTTGGTGGCGGTGGGGGTTGCTGTGGCTTGCGCCCTCCAGCTCAAGAGCCTGCGTGCCGAGTTGCGGGAGCGTGGCGACAGTAGCGCGGAAACGCTGGCAGCACTCGAGCAGGCCAACAACGCGCTCGATGCCCTGAACGCCGCGCTGGCCGAAACTCGCCGCACGGCCAATGCCATCGCGCAGCAGCAGACGACAGATGCGGCCGTGGAGCAGCAACGTTACCTGACCATCGCGCGTGAGTTTTCGCAAGCTGGTGACCGGATGGATGACCTGCGCCGCGAGACGGCCCAACAGCTCGGTGCCAACCGCGAGGGCATCGAGCACCGCCTGGACAAGGTGCGCGAGACGGTCGATGCCCAGCTGGGTGCTATCCGCAAAGACAACAACGTGCAACTCGATCAGATGCGCGCAACGGTGGACGAGAAGCTCTCCCGCACGCTCAACGATCGCCTGTCGGCATCGTTTAAGCAGGTGAGCGACCAGCTCGAAGCCGTCTACAAGGGCCTGGGCGATATGCAATCCATCGCCACCGGCGTGGGCGATCTTAAGCGCGTACTGGGCAATGTGAAGGCGCGTGGCATTTTGGGCGAGGTGCAGCTGGGTGCAATTCTGGCGGACATCCTTACACCCGACCAGTATCTGGAAAACGTCGCCACCAAGCCCGGCGCCTCGGAGCGCGTTGAGTTTGCCGTCAAGCTGCCGGTGGACGAGGGCGACCCCGTGCTGCTGCCGATTGACTCCAAGTTTCCGGGCGACGCGTACGAGCACCTGCTCGACGCGCAGGAGTCGGGCGATGCGGAGACCGTGGCGGCTGCGCGTAAGACGCTCGACACCATGGTCAAGCGCGAGGCCAAGGACATCTGCGAAAAGTACCTGAGCGTGCCGGCAACGACCAACTTTGGCATCATGTTCGTGCCGTTTGAAGGACTGTACGCCGAGGTCGTCAGCCGCCCCGGGCTTATCGAGACCCTGGGCCGCGACTATCACGTCAACGTTGCCGGCCCTAGCACCATGGCGGCCATTCTCAACAGCCTGCAGATGAGTTACCAAACGTTTAAGCTGCAAAAACGCACCGACGATGTACTGCGCGTGCTCTCCGCTGTCAAGGCCGAGCTGCCGCGCTATCAAAAGGCGCTGCGCCGCGCCCAGCAGCAGATCGAGACCGCGGGCAAAACGGTCGAGGGCATCATTACCACGCGCACCAACGTCATGGAGCGCAAGCTCAAGGACATCGACGCGTTGGAAGACGCCGACCAAGCCGATGAGATCTTGGGACTCACGCCCGCGGGCCTTCCCACAGACCAAGAAGACGAGGACTAATTGCAACAAGACGGCGGGGCGCCTGCGCAAGCGCGGGGCGCGGGCGCTTTTCGCGTCGCACTTGCCTGAAGTGCGCTTTAGTATGCAACAATGGCGTTTCGCCCAATCAGATGCGAAAGGAAGCCCATGTCTCAGAGAAGCACCAGCCCGCTCAGCCGCTCCACCGTGCGTCGCACGCTGCAGCGGTTTTGGGGCGTCACGCGCACGCAGTCGCTGATTGTCTTTCTCTCGGTGTTCTCGTCGGCGGGCTACATCTTTTTGCTGACGTTTGCCAATACCTATGTGATGGCCCTCATTGTCGACCGCGTTCAAGCCGGTCCCGTGGCGGGTGACCAGGTGTTTGAGGTCTTCGGCCCCTATATCCTGGCGCTCGTACTCGTTAACCTGGTGGGTCAGATCCTCTCCAAGTTGCAGGACTACACCGTCTACAAGCTCGAGATCGCGGGCAACTATCACCTGGCGCGCCTATGCTTCGACACGCTCTCCAACCAATCCATGACATTCCATACCAGCCGCTTTGGCGGATCGCTCGTGAGTCAGACGAGTCGTTTTATGAGCGGCTATACGGGGCTGGTGGACGTGACGGTGTATTCGCTCATCCCCACCATCACCTCGGTCATCTGCACCGTGGCCGCACTCGCCCCGGTGGTGCCGACGTTTACCGTGATCCTGGTGGGCATCATGGTCGTCTACATCGCGTTTGTCTGGCTTATGTACAAGCGCATCATGCCGCTTTCGGCCGCGACGTCCGCCGCGCAGAACAAACTGTCGGGCGTGCTGTCCGACGCGGTCACGAACATCTTGGCCGTCAAGACCTGCGGGCGCGAGGACTTTGAACGCGATCTGTTCGACGCCGCCGATCGTGCCGCGCGCGACGCCGAGACGGTCTCGATGCACGCCATGATGCAGCGCAACTTTACGACATCGGGCCTTATCGTCATCACCATGGCCGTGGTGAGTGTGTTCGTGGCGGGCGGCAACGCGTGGTTTGGCATCTCGGCCGGCTCGCTCGTCATGATCTTTACCTACACCTATAACCTCACCATGCGCCTGAACTACGTAAGCTCCATGATGCAGCGCATCAACCGCGCGCTCGGCGATGCGGCCGAGATGACGCGCGTGCTGGACGAGCCACGTTTGGTGGCAGACGACCCGGACGCCCCTGAGCTCAAAGTGACCGAGGGCGCGATTGATTTTGAGCACCTGAGCTTTGCGTACCGTGACGCTGCGGCGGGCGAGACCGTGTTCGATGACCTGACGCTTCATGTGGCGGCGGGCCAGCGCGTGGGCCTGGTGGGCAAATCGGGCTCGGGTAAGACGACGCTCACCAAGTTGTTGTTGCGCCTGGACGATGTACAGGGCGGCCGCGTGCTCGTGGACGGCCAGGACGTCTCGCGCTGCGCGCAGCAGAGCCTGCGCCGCCAGGTTGCCTACGTGCCGCAGGAGGCGCTGCTGTTCCATCGCTCCATTCGCGAGAATATCGCCTACGGACGCCCCGACGCCACCGACGAGCAGATCCGCGAGGCGGCTCGCTTGGCTAATGCGACCGAGTTTATCGACCGCTTGCCCCGTGGCTTTGACACCATGGTGGGTGAGCGCGGCGTCAAGCTCTCGGGCGGCCAGCGTCAGCGCGTGGCTATCGCCCGCGCCATCCTGACCGACGCGCCGATTCTAGTGCTCGATGAGGCGACGTCTGCCTTGGACAGCGAGTCCGAGGCGCTGGTGCAGGAGGCGCTCGAGAACCTGATGCGCGGCCGCACCTCCATTGTGGTGGCACATCGCCTGTCCACCGTGGCGGCGCTCGACCGCATTGTGGTGCTGGCCGATGGCGAGATTGTCGAGGACGGCACGCATGCGCAGCTTGTCGAGGCGGGTGGGGAGCCTGTGGAGCCGTCAGACCGGCGCATTCTTGGAGGCGTAAGCGTCTCGGACGTGGGACAATTGTGCCCATAAGTTTATTGTGCCGTTGAGCCGAGGAGTCGTTATGCCACGCGAGACCAATGCCGCCAAGCGCGAGCGCGCCATCGAGGTGTGTGAGCGCCTCAACCGTCGCTATGGCCCGGTCGAGTGCTTTTTGGACCACGAGAATCCCTTCCGCCTGCTGATCGCGGTGCTGCTTTCGGCGCAAACGACCGATGCACAGGTCAACAAGGTGACGCCGCGGCTGTTTGCCCAGTGGCCCACGCCCGAGGCCATGGCCGGGGCGAGCGTGGCTGACGTGGCAGACACTATCAAGTCACTCGGCTTCTACAAGAGCAAAGCCAAGCATGCCGTCGAGGCCGCGCAGATGATCGTCGCCGACTATGGCGGCGAGGTGCCGGCCGACATGAAGGAACTCGTGAAGCTGCCGGGCGTGGGACGCAAGACGGCGAACATCGTGCTCAACGTGGGGTATGGCATCGTGGAGGGCATTGCGGTGGACACGCACGTCAACCGCATTGCGCACCGCCTGATGCTGAGTCCCAAGACGCATGCCAAGGAGCCGCTCAAGACCGAGCAGGATCTGCTCAAGATTTTGCCGCACGAGTATTGGGAGTCGGTCAACCATCAGTGGATCACCTTTGGTCGCGAGATCTGCGATGCCCGCAAGCCCAAGTGTGACGAGTGTCCGCTGGCAGATTTGTGCCCCAGCGTGCGCGTAGCGGGGTAGGGCGGAACGCATCTTCGTCTGGCGTTTTTTGCGGGGCTGGGTTTGCCCTTGAGCCGGAGTCCTCTCCATGCGCTACCATGACAGGCAATGTATTTGACGTACGACCCGCCGAGCTTGCCCCGGCGGGCTTTTGGCGTTGCGATGCCGGAGGAACAGCATGCTCATTCACCGTATAGCCGCGCAGCTCTACACTGCCGAGGCGCTGCAGACCGTCGAGGCCGGACTCGATGCCGGCGAGGACGTGACGCTGGCCGTGTCGCAGTCGGGTCGCACGCTTATGGCGGCCGCCCAGTTTGCGCGCCGTCCGCGCCCGACGGTCTACATTGTGAGCGGCGAGGATGCGGCCGATCGCGCCGCGCGCAGCCTTGCCGCCTACGTGGGTCTGGCACACGTAGGCCGTTTTCCCGAGCGCAAGGACTATCCGTGGCGCGAGCAGGCGCCCGACGATGCTGTGGTTGCCCAGCGCTGCGAGGCCCTGGGACGCATCGTTCGCGGTGACAACTGCATCATGGTCGCCTCGGCCCGCGCGTTGCTGCGTTGCGTGCCGCCAGTCGAGAGCCGCTACTGGGAGTCCACGACCTTCGCGGTGGGCGAGGAGATTCCTTTTGACGAGGTGCCGCAGCGCCTGGTGGGCATGGGCTACACCAATGCCGGCGCCGCCGACGCGCCTGGTCTGTTCCGCGTGCACGGCGACATCGTCGAGGTGTTCCCCGCGCAGGAAAAAGCGCCCGTGCGCATCGAGTTCTTCGGCGACGAGATCGATCGCATCCGTCGCATGGTGAGCTCAACGGGGCAGACCATCGGCAACGAGGACAGCATCGAGATCTTCCCCTGCCGTGAGCTGGCGCTTACCGACGAGGCCGTCCACAACATGCATGTGGCGCTTTATCGCGCCAGCCAGGACGACAGCAAACTGGCAGCGCTGCTCGAGATGGTGGATGCGCGTATCGTCACGCCCGAGCTCGACCGCTTTTTGCCGGTGATGTACGGCCAGACCGTGAGCCCGCTGGCGCACGTGAGCGGCAAGGCGCTCGTGGTGCTGTCCGAGCCGCGCTCGCTGTTCGACGATTGCCTGCGTGCCTACGAGGATATCGAGGCCCGTGCCGGCGAGGCGGGGGTCGACCGACTGGATGGCCTGTATGTACGTGCCCAGCAGCTCGATTTTGGTGCTCAGCAGCGCCTGAACTACGTAAGCCTCATCCGTGCCGGCGGTGCGGTTACGGCCGAGCTCAAGATTGAGCAGCCGGCCATCGCGGGTTCGGACAATCGCTTTATGACGCGCATTCAGGAAGTCGTGGGCAAGCGTTACGCCTGCGTGTTTGCCATTCCCGACCGCGGTGCGCGCGAGTCGATGGAGCTCACCTTTGGCGACGAGGGCATTACCTTTGAGGAATCGCTGACCGCGGCGCCCGAAAACGCCGGCGTCATTGGCGAGCGCGTGCGCGTGGCGGCGGCAGATTCTGCCGACCGTGCTGCCCGTCAGGATGCCCATGCTGCAATTCGCGAGCGCAAGGCCGATGCGCTCAACGCCCGCCCGCTCGAGGCAGGTGCCGCCCAGGCAGCCGCCGGCGCCGCCGTGCCTACTATCTCGCGCGGACGCGTGACCTTTGTCGATGCCGCTCTGCCGCAGGGCGTGGTGGTGCCCGATGCCAACCTGGCCGTGTTCTCGATTGCCGACCTCAACGCCCGCATGGACGCCAACCGCGCACGCAGCCGCCGCAAGGTGGACATTACGCAGATCACATTCCCGTTTAAGCCGGGCGACTACGTGGTGCACGCCACTCACGGCATCGCACTCTTTAGCGAGATCGCGCGCCAAGAAGTGGGCGGCAAGGAGCGCGACTACTTTTTGCTGGAATATGCCGACGGCGACAAGCTCTACGTGCCGCTCGAGCAGGTCGACCGCATCACGCGATACGTCGGTCCCGACGGTGACAAGCCGCGCCTGACCAGGCTCAATACCGCCGACTGGACGCGGGCCACCAACAAGGCACGCAAGAACGCCAAAAAGCTGGCGTTTGACCTGGTCGACCTGTATACGCGCCGCTCGTCGATTACCGGTATCGCCTGTCCGCCCGATACGCCCGAGCAGATCGAGATGGAGGAGAGCTTCCCCTACGACGAGACGCGCGACCAGCTGGAGGCTATCGCCGACATCAAGGCCGACATGGAGGCGCCCAAGCCCATGGACCGCCTGCTGTGCGGCGACGTGGGTTTCGGCAAGACCGAGGTTGCCCTGCGCGCGGCGTTTAAGTGCGTGGACTCCGGCCGCCAAGTCATGGTGCTCTGCCCCACGACCATTCTGGCCCAGCAGCACTACGAGACGTTCTTTGAGCGCTTTGCTCCGTTTGGCCTGGAGGTCGAAGTGCTCAGCCGCTTCCGCACCCCGGCGCAGCAGAAGCGCGCGCTCAAGGCGTTTGCCGAGGGCACGATTGATGTGCTCATCGGCACGCATCGTCTGCTTTCGGCCGATGTGAACCCCAAAAACCTGGGCCTGGTGATCATTGACGAGGAACAACGCTTTGGCGTGCAGCACAAGGAGCAGCTCAAGAACCTGCGCGAGCAGATTGACGTGCTCACGCTTTCGGCAACGCCTATTCCGCGAACCATGCAGATGGCCACGAGCGGCGTGCGCGACATGAGCCTAATCACCACGCCGCCGACCGGGCGTCGTCCCGTGATCGTGCACGTGGGGGAGTACGACCCCGATGTGGTGAGCGCAGCGATTCGCCTGGAGGTGGGCCGCGGCGGTCAGGTTTACTACGTGTCCAACCGCGTCAAGACCATCGACGATGCCGTGGCGCGCGTGCACGAGGCCGCGCCCGAGGCGCGCGTGGGCGTGGCGCACGGCAAGATGAGCCCGCGCGAGGTCGAGGACGTGATGATCGAGTTCGCGACCAAGAAGATTGACGTGCTTATTGCCACGACCATCGTGGAAAGCGGCATCGACAACGCGACCGCCAACACGCTCATCATCGAGGACTCGCAGCGCCTGGGCCTGGCGCAGCTCTACCAGCTCAAGGGCCGTGTGGGCCGCTCTGCCACGCAGGCCTACGCGTACTTTATGTTCCCGGGTGAGCTGCCGCTCACCGAGGAGGCAACGGCGCGCCTGACCGCGCTTTCCGAATTCCAGGACCTGGGCAGCGGCATGCGCATCGCCATGCGCGACCTGGAGATCCGCGGCGCCGGCTCGCTTATGGGCGCCGAGCAGCACGGCAACCTGTCGAGTGTGGGCTTTGACCTGTTTACGCAGATGCTGGGACAGGCCGTGGCCGAGGCGCGCGGCGACGACGATGCCGGCGTGGAGGCGGCGAGCGTGGGCATCAACCTGCCGGCCGACTACTTCTTGTCCGAGGAGTACCTGCCGGCGGTGGACCAGCGCGTGCTCGTGTACCGCAAGCTCGCGGCTGCAGAGGACCTGGAGAGTATTGACGAGGTGCAGGAAGAGACCGAGGCCGCGCATGGCGAGCTGCCGTTGGCGGGACTCAACCTGTTCAATCGCGCACGCATCCGTATTCGCGGCGAGCGCCTGGGGCTCGAGAGCGTCACGCTCAGCGGCGGACGCATCACGTTTTTGGGTGTCGACGTGCCCAAGAAGGTGGCCTTTGAACTAAAGACCCGCTATGGCGCGGTGAACTTCCCCAAGAGCCGCAAACTGTCGGTGCCCTACAAGGCGGGCGCCGGCGCAGGCAGCGGCCTGGGTCGCGGCCTCGACGCCAACGACGGCACCGGCCCGGTGGCCGCGGCACTCATGCTGCTGCAGCAATTAGGCGCGAGTGACGATGACTGACAAGTAAGGGGCGTAGCGGGGCGGAGTCATCTTTGCCCCGCCACGTTGCAGGTTGATTCCAGCCACATCGAAAGGAAAGCATGTTCGGATACATCTATAAGAAAGATGTCGCCATGATCGCGGTTGTCCTGTGCCTTTGTCTGGGCGTGGGCAGCTTCTTCGATTACCAGATCTCGAGCGCGCTGTTCAACATCGGCAGCATGTACGGCCGCTTTATCGAGGCCGCCGGCGAGCTGCCGTTCGAGCTGACGGCAAGCGTCGCGGGCGTCATGCTCGTGCGCGCGGTGCGTCCCGACTCCGGGGGGAGCAAATGGCTCGCCGTGCTCGGCATCCTCGTCAACGTTGGCCTGGCTGGCTACGAGATCGTCTCGTCCCTGAAGGTTGGCGGCAAACTCATTGCCGTTCAGCTGGTGCTGACGTTTGTGCTGGTCATCGCTGCCAACCTTATCGTCTATCGCCTCACGCGCGCGACCGAGCCCGATGAGCTCACGCGCTGGGCGTTGATGGTGCTTGCCGTGTGGGTCGCTCAGGCCATTATCCTCAACGTGATCGTCAAGCCGCTGTGGTCGCGCCCGCGCATGCGCGTGATCGAGGTCACGCCGGGGCTCAATTTTCAGCCGTGGTGGGTAATCGGCAATCCCGACAAGTTGACCTATATCGCCGCCGGCGTGATCAAGGACGGGTTCAAGTCGTTTGCGAGCGGACACACGGCGCATGCGGCGATCGGCCTTATGCTCGCCGGGCTTCCCGCGGCAGCCTTTACGGAAAAGCCTTCGCGTCGCCGTGTGATCTTTTGGGCGGCGGCTGTGGTCGCGGCGCTCGTCGCGTTTGGCCGCATCGTGATCGGAGCGCACTTTTTGAGTGACGTGAGCTGCGGCTTTGCCCTGGTGCTGGCGCTTGAGTGCCTTGCCGCGCGCATTGCCTATCCCAGCGGCGTACAATAGCTCCGTTTGAATCATCTGGCCGATACCCGGTAAGAGAGGATTGCCATGCTCGCGTTTAACAACGACTATTCCCACGGTGCACATCCGGCAGTGCTGCAGGCGCTCGTCGATACCAACATGGAACCGCAGCCTGGCTACGGTACCGATGCGCATACCGAGCGCGCCAAGCAACTTATTCGCGAGGCCTGCCAGGCCCCCGATGCCGACGTGTTTTTTCTGGTGGGCGGCACGCAGGCCAACGCGACGGTGATCGACATGCTGCTTGCGCCCTACGAGGGCGTCGTTGCTGCCGAGACTGGCCACGTCGCCTGTCACGAGGCGGGCGCCATCGAGTTTGGCGGCCACAAGGTGCTCACCATCCCCGGCTACGAGGGCAAGATGCACGCCGAGGACCTCGAGAACTATATCCAGGTGTTCTACGAAAACGAGAGCTACGAGCACACAGTGTTCCCGGGCGCCGTGTACGTGAGTCTATCGACCGAGTACGGCACGCTGTACTCCAAGGCCGAGCTCGCGGCGATTCACGCGGTGTGCCAGAAGCGCGAGATTCCGCTGTTTGTGGATGGCGCCCGCCTGGCCTATGCACTGGCGGCCGATGAGTGCGACATTACCCTGCCCGAGCTGGCGCAGCTGTGCGACGTGTTCTACATCGGCGGCACCAAGTGTGGCGCGCTCTGCGGCGAGGCTGTGGTGTTTTGCGGCATACACGCTCCGGCGCATCCCATTCCGCGCATTAAGCAGCACGGTGCGCTGTTGGCCAAGGGCCGCCTGACGGGCGTCCAGTTTGAGGCGCTCTTTACCGATGGCCTGTATTTTGAGATTGGTCGACAGGCGATCGAAACCGCGCAGACGCTTCGTCGCGTGCTGCACGAGCACGGCTACCGGTTCTTCTTGGAGACGCCGACTAACCAGCAGTTCGTGATTCTGCCCAACGAGGACATGGCGCGCATTCGCGAGCATGCGGCGATCGAGTACTGGGAAAAGTACGACGAGACCCACACGGTGGTGCGCTTTTGCACCAGCTGGGCCACGACGCAGGAGGATATCGACGCGTTGGCGGCGGTTCTGTAGCCTGATGTAATGACGAGGGGCCGCCTTGCGCTTGGGTTTGGCGCAAGGCGGCCTTTGTTTTTGAGGGAGAAGGGTTGTATGACCGAGATGTCCGATCCGACGATTCGTCTGGCGACGCCCGATGATGCGCCGGCGTTGCTTGCCATCTATGAGCCGTATGTGCGCCAGACGGCGATTACCTGCGAATACGAGGTGCCGAGCGTTGAGGAGTTCGCCGGGCGTATTGAGCGTACGCTCAAGCGCTATCCGTATTTGGTGATGGAGTTGGACGGGCGTCCGGTAGGCTATGCCTACGTGAGTCCGCTTAACAGCCGCGAGGCATACGACTGGTCGGTCGAGACGTCGATCTACCTGGCACGCGATGTGCGCCATGGCGGGCTGGGTCGCAAGCTGCACGATGCGCTCAAGCAGTGCCTGATCGCGATGGGCATCACCAACATGTGCGCGCTCATTGCCGTGCCGCACGATAAGGACGATGAGTACCTGACGCACAACAGTCAGGATTTCCATGCTCATATGGGATATCGCCTGGTGGGCACCTTCGATCGCTGCGCCCAAAAGTTCGGCCGCTGGTACGACATGTGCTGGATGGAGCTGGTCCTAGCCGAGCGCACACCCAACCAACCCAAACCAACCTGGTTCCCCGACCTTCCCAAACCTATCATTTAGGGACAGGTTTATTTTGGCAGGTTAGCCGATTGGCTCGGTGTATTTGGCGCGGTCGGTGCGTTGGATGCGCTTAGAGACATGGAGCGGTCGGCCGTCGGTGTCGTAGACGTAGTCGGTGATCAGGATCAGCGCCTGCCCGCGCTCGACGTTGAGCAAAAACGCCTCGTTTTGCGAGGCATAGCACACCTCAAAGGTCTTATGTCCCTGTGCTGGCGCGCGATGGAATTCTTGGCGCAGCGTCGCGTAGAGCGAACCGTTGATATCGCGATCGATGAGCGTCTCGAAGCTTGGCGGCAGGTAGGTGGTCTCCAGGCACAGCGGCACGTCGTCCAGGTAGCGCAGGCGGACAAGTTTGACGAGCTTGCTGCCCACGGCGGCGTCAAAGAACTTAGCTATGCTGCCGGCCGCCTTGGCAAAGCCCGAGTCCACGGTGCGCGTGGTGGGCTTCATGCCCTGACCTTCGACCTGCTTGGTATAGCTCGAAAACACTAGGTTGTTCTCGTGGAACGCGGGCGTGTCGGCCACAAAGGCGCCACGCCCGCGCTCGGTGCGCACCAGGCCCTCATCAACGAGAACCTTAAGGGCGTGGCGCACGGTGCTGCGCGACAGCCCCGATTCGTCCATGAGCTCCATCTCGGACGGCAGCTTGTCTCCGCGTGCGTAGATGCCGGCGGCGATGCGGTCGCGAAGCGTACCCGCCAAGCGCTCGTATTGGCTCAGTTTCTTTTTAGATGAAGCGTTCATGCGATCAGCCTATATTTAACTTGTATGCTTATCTAAGCAAGCATGTATTCAACACAACAATAAAACCGCTGGTATTGAGCTACCGAAAACCTTACCAGCAAAATTTCTAAGATAAATATAGCATACAACTAGTCGACATAACCAAAACATGTATGTAACTTGTATGCCATCGAGAGCATCAAACGAGAAGAAAGGCTGATGCACGATGACTACTCAGGAACAGGTTAAGGATGTCGTCTCCCAGGTTTTGGCTGACAAGGCAGACAAGGGCGGCATCAAGCGCGTCGTGTGGATTGGTGCCGGTGGATCCAACGGCGGCAACTATCCTGCCCAGTACTTTATGGAGCACGAGGCCACGCAGGTCGTGAGCTCCAGCTACACCAGCAACGAGTTCGTGCACGCCACCCCGGCCTACGTCAACGAGAACACCCTGGCCGTCGTCGTGTCCATGCGCGGCACCAAGGAGACCATCGTTGCCGCCCAGGTCGCCAAGGACCACGGCGCCAGCACCATCGCCATCTATGTTGACGAGTCCGGCCTCACCGAGGTCTGCGACTACAAGATCCAGTACGACAGCCTGGCCGTCGACGAGTCCTGCATGGGCCGCACCAACTCCGCCGTCGTGACCATGATCGCCATGGAGCTTACGCAGCAGACCGAGGGCTATGCCGAGTACGAGACCGCCATGGCCGCGTTCGACTTGGTCGACCCCATCTATCGCAAGGCCGTCGAGTACACTCGTCCGCTTGCTGCCAAGTGGGCCGAGCAGAACGCCGACAAGCCCTGCATCAACGTCATGGCTCAGGGTCCGCTCTTTGGTGCCGCCTACGTCTTTAGCATCTGCAACGTGCAGGAGATGTTGCAGATCGACTCCTGCACCATCAACACCTGCGACTTCTTCCACGGCCCCTTCGAGATCCTGGACAAGCGTACCTCGCTGTTCCAGCTCATCAGCGTCGGCCGCAGCCGCTGCAACGATGAGCGCGGCATCCGCTTCGTCAACCAGTACGGTGGCGAGCGCGTCTATCAGCTCGACGCCAAGGAGCTCGGCCTCAACGACATCAAGGACAGCGTGAGCGAGTACTTCAACCACCTGATCTTTGCGCCGATCCTCAACAACGTGTACATGCGTGCGCTCTCTGCCGTCACCCACAAGGACTACATGACGCGCCGCTACATGTGGAAGCTTGAGTATTAGTTACGCCGTTCTACCGAACGGCGTAACGGCTCGACGCTGCGCGGGCCGCATTTGGACAATCTGGCGTTCAACTTCAAGGGCGCGACCAGAAGGTCAGCGCCCTTTCGTTTCACACCACCTTGCCTCAAATGCGACCCGCTCGCTGACTTATGCTCAACCAGCGGCGCCTTAGTCGTTGGGGACGTACTTAAATGACTAGTCATTCAGGAACATCCCCAACGACTAGTCATTTAAGTACGTCCCCAATGAGTATGCTTTTGTGCCGGCACTTGGGGACACTCCTGGGAATCATTTCCTCGTTCGCCGATTTGTGTCTTGAAAAATGTATATAACGACTATAACGTAGTGTGAAACATATTGGAAACAATATCGAGGAGGCTGCGTTGAAGAAAAGCAATCTGGGCTATGTGCTGGTGCTGATCGCCGCGCTTATGTGGGGCAGCATCGGAATCTTTGTAAACGGCATCTCGGCCATGGGCGTTTCGTCCCAGAGCATGGCTGCCTTTCGCTTGTTGGTCGGAGCGCTTATCTTGGCGCCGGTCCTGATGTTTATGGGCTGCCGTCCGGGTGAGGGGTCTACCGTGGCTCAGGGCCCGCTGGCCCTGTTCAAGGCAAGCCCTAAAGAGCTTGTTCCCTGCGCGCTTGTCGGTATCGTCGGTTTGGCCGCCGCCAACACCTGCTATTACGAGTGCATGGGCGAGGTGGGCATGTCCACGGCCTCGGTGCTGCTCTACACCTCGCCGGTGTTTGGCGTCATGCTCGGCCGCGTGCTTTATCGCGAGGACGTGACCCCCAACAAGCTCGTTGCCATTGTCTTTAACATCGTTGGCTGCGTGCTTGCGGTGACCAATGGCGACCTTTCCGGTTTTCATTTTTCGGTTTGGGGCGTCACGTCGGGCGTGATTGCAGGCCTTTGTGGTGCGTCGCTCGCGGTGTTTAGCCGGATAGCAACCAAGACGGTCCACCCGCTGGCTGTCACGTTTTGGGGCTTTGTTTTTGGCGGTGCGGTTATGGCAGCTATCGCGGCTCCGTGGCCGGATGTCGCCGCGGCAATGTCGCCGCAGCTGCTGCTGCTGTTCCTTGGCTTTGGACTCATCCCCACAGCCGTGGCCTATATCTTATATATGCAGGGTCTGTCCATGGGGCTCGAGACATCGAAAGTTCCCGTCGTAATGTCTTTCGAGACGGTCGTCACCGTACTGGTGGGCATTGGCATCTACGCCGAGCCCGCCGGCGCGATCAAGGTCCTGGGCATCGTGCTGGTGCTCGCGTCCATCCTGATCATGAACACCGACTTCTCCAAGCTGCGCAACAGTGTGTTTGTCGGTCATGTCGTTGAGAGCATGACCTTTAAGCCCAACGCGTGGTGGACGGAGAAATCGCAGGACATGGATCTGTTTAAGGAACGCACCGGCATCGCGCTGGAGCCCACCGTGCAGGAAAGCCCCTGGTACTTCGTGCGATAGAGGATGAGCGAGGCGTCTGATCGGGCGTCGCCAAGACAGCGCCGACCTACCCAGCCCCAACGTTTCAAGTGCGTTAAACCCGTCAACGGTCGATTTTCATCCGCGAACGGTCTTTATACTAATTAGCAATATCCGCAACGTATAAGACGTTATAATGACCATAACGAAAAGGAGGAGGCAAGATGAATCAGATCATTCTCGCATCTCATGGCGGCCTGGCCGCAGGCGCCAAAGACACGCTCGAGATGGTTCTCGGCGACGTGTCGAACGTCCACGTCGTGTCGCTTGCTCGTGACGACAAGGAGCCCATCACCAACAAGGTGGACGCCATGATCGCCACGTTCAACGCGGACGACACCGTCTATGTGCTGACCGATATGCTCGGCAGCTCGGTCAACAACAGCATGGTCGAGCTTTCCAAGAACGGCACGAAGTTCACGGTTGTCAGTGGTTTCAACATTCCGCTGGCATTGACGCTCGCTATGAGCCCCGTCCCCGTCAAGGGCGCCGAGCTCGCGGCCCTCATCAACGAGGCCCGCACCGGTCTGACCAACCCCAACGCACCGGTCGAGGCTGCCGCGGCTCCCGCCAAGAAGGCTAAGGCGTCTCGTCACAGCTCCGGTCCCGCCAAGATCGTCCTCGCACGTCTTGACTACCGTCTGCTGCACGGCCAGGTCGTCTTTACCTGGACCACCAAGGTTCAGGCCGAGCGCATCATCGTCGTCGACAACGCTGCCGCCAACGATGACATCAAGAAGGGCGCTCTTAAGCTGGCCAAGCCCCAGGGCGTGCGCCTGAACGTCTTTACCGTCGAGCGTGCCCTCGCCAAGATGGACAAGCTCAACACCCTCGGCGAGCGCGTCATGTTCGTCTTTGGCAACACGGCCGAGATGCTGCAGTTCTGCCAGGGCTACAAGCTCGACGCCATCAACCTGGGCGCCACCGCCAACCACGACGGTGCCGATCAGGTCGGCGGCAAGGACAGCTCCGTCTTCCTCGACGCCAACCAGAAGGCCGACGTCAACCAGCTGCTCGACATGGGCATCAAGCTCTACGTCCAGCAGACCCCTACGTATCAGAGCGTCGACATCGACGCCAAGCTGTAATCAACCAGGCTTTTGCCTGACTGAAAGGAGAAGGGTATGAATACGTTCATCAGTGCGGTGCTCGTCGGCCTCGTCGGCGTGTTCTGCATGTGGGACTCCCGCCTGCTCGGTCGTCTTAACTTCGAGCAGCCCCTCGTTGGCGCTACGCTCGTCGGTCTGCTGCTGGGCGATGTGCCCACCGGCCTTGCCGTCGGTGCCGCCGTCGAGCTCGTGTCCATGGGCCTGGTGCAGGTCGGCGCCGCCGTTCCGCCCGATATGGTCCTGGGCGGCATCGTGGCCGCTGCCTTTGCGTGCCTGACCGATGCTTCCGCCGAGACCGCCATGACGATCGCCATCCCGGTCGCCGTCCTGGGTCAGCTCCTCGGCATCGTGTTCCGTTCCATCATCGCCGCCCTCACCCATGTGGCAGATAGCGCGATCGATAACGGAAAGTTCAAGACCGCCTACCGCATGCACATCTGCGCCGGCTCCGGTCTGTACGCCGTCATGTACTTCCTGCCGATCTTCCTCGCCGTCTTTGTTGGCACCGACCTGGTCCAGGCCATCGTCAACATGGTTCCCGAGTGGCTGTCCACTGGTCTTAACGTTTCGACCAAGATCATGACCGCCTACGGCTTGGCCCTGCTGCTCACCATGATGATCAAGAAGGGTATGACTCCGTTCCTGTTCATCGGTTTCCTGCTCGCCGCTTACCTCAACCTGTCCGTCATCGCGGTCGCTCTGATCGGTGTGTGCCTGGCTGTCGTCTTCATGGGCTTCAAGTTCAACGGTTCCCATGCAGCCGCCGGTGTCGATTCCGACTACGATCCGCTCGAAGACGACGAAGACTAAGGAGGAACACACTATGGCAACCGCAACCAAGGACGTGTCCCTGAACAAGAAGGTCAGCCAGTTCTTCTGGCGCTCCTGGGCCATCCAGGCCTCTTGGAACTACGAGCGTCAGATGAACATGGGCTTCCTCTACGGCATGGTTCCCACGCTCGATCGCCTCTATCCGGATGAGTCCGACCCCAAGCAGCTCGCTGCTAAGAAAGAGGCTTACCACCGTCACATGGCGTTCTACAACTGCACCCCGCAGACGAGCGCCTTTATCCTAGGCCTCGCCGCCTCCATGGAGGAGGAGTACGCCAAGGATCCCGAGAACTTCAACCCCGATTCGATCAACGCGGTCAAGACCTCTCTTATGGGCCCGCTTTCCGGCATCGGTGACTCCTTCTTCCAGGGCACCATCCGCGTTATCGCCTTTGGCCTGGGCGTTCAGCTGGCTCAGCAGGGCTCCATCATGGGCCCGATTCTGGCCATGCTCATCTCCATCGTCCCCTCTGTGCTGATCACTTGGTTCGCAGCCAAGATGGGCTATCAGGGCGGCCACGAGTACCTGAGCAAGCTTCAGGGCGGCGACCTCATGGAGAAGCTCATGTATGTCTGCGGCATCGTGGGTCTTATGTCCGTGGGTGGCATGATCGCCACGCTGATCGGCGCCACCACCCCGCTGCAGTTCGCTGAGGGCACCGTCGTTATCCAGGACATCCTGGACGGCATGATGCCCCAGATGATCTCCCTTGGCCTCACCGGCCTTATGTACTGGCTCATCAAGAAGAACATCAACACCGGTTGGCTTCTCGTGATCGCCATCGTGGGCGGCATCGCCCTCTCCGCGGCCGGCATCCTGGCCTAGTCGCGACCAAGCGTCTAACCGCTTTCCCCCGGGGGCCTGCCTGGCATCCCATACCCCAGGCAGGCTTCCATTCCCAAAATGCGACAATGGGACAGTCCCCTTGTCGCATCCTCAACGGGCCGGCGACTCGGTCCAAACCACGGTAACCCTGCGAGCGCCCGGCAATGTGGCGCCGCAAAAATCGAAAGGAATGTGTCAGATGTACGAGATCGACCTTAACCTCCCTAAGCAGATCGTCGCTGACGTCCTGTCCAACCACGAGATCCACAGCGTCGCTTTCGTCGGCTGCGGTGCTTCCATGTCCGACCTTTACCCCGCCAAGTACTTCCTGGCCAACAACACGGACAAGCTGAACGTTCAGATCTTCACCGCTAACGAGTTCAACTACGACACGCCCTCCTGGGTCAACGAGCATACCTTCGTGATCACCTGCTCCCTCGGTGGCTCCACGCCCGAGACCGTCGAGGCCAACAAGACCGCCAAGAAGCACAACTGCCCGGTCGTCTCCCTCACCAACAAGGCTGGCTCCGCTCTGACCGTCGACGCCGACCATGTCATCGTTCACGGCTTCCACGCCAACTACGCTGCCAAGTGCGAGAAGCCCGGCTATGCCATCGCTCTTGCTGTCGAGATCCTTCAGCAGACCGAGGGCTATGACCACTACGAGGACATGATCACCGGCCTCACCAACATCTTCGATCTCTGCGAGAACGCCGCTCAGCACTGCAAGAAGCTCGCCAAGAAGTTCGCCGAGGACTTCAAGGACGACAAGATGATCTACTTCATGGCTTCCGGTGCCTCCGAGAAGATGGCTTATTCTCACGCCGCCTTCCTGTTCACCGAGATGCAGTGGATCGACGCCGCCGCCTACAACACCGGTGAGTACTTCCACGGCCCGTTCGAGGTTTCCACCGAGGGTAAGCCCTACGTCTTCTTCATGTCCGATGGCGCCACCCGTCCGATGGACGCCCGCGCCCTCACCTTCCTTGAGCGCATGGGCGCCAAGGTCGCTCTGATTGACTCCAAGGACTACGGCCTGGCTGATGCCGTGCCCGCGAGCGTCATCACCTACTTCAACCCGCTGCTGCACCTCGCCGTTATGCGCGAGTACGGCAACCAGATCGCCGAGGCCCGTCAGCACCCGCTGACCATGCGTCGCTACATGTGGAAGCTTTCCTACTAATCACAAGTAAGTAGACCTTACGGGTTGATTGAGAGGGGATGGGGTTTGCGCCCCGTCCCCTTTTTTGCTCTGGGGAGGGCGTGTTCGTCGCCCCATAAAACCCCAGATAAAACCTACCAAAATAAACCTGTCCCTTTTTGGCAGGTGGGAGGAGATGCGTATGATCAAGGCAGTGCTGTTTGACATGGACGGCGTGCTGGTCGATACCGAGTGGTTCTACAACCGTCGCCGCGTGGCGTTTATGGAGGAGAAGGGCTTCCACTTTGACGAGATTCCCGATCTTTCGGGGTCTAACGAGCCTGCCATTTGGAAGGCGCTGGTGCCCGACGATGTTGAGCTGCGCGAGCGCCTGCGCGTGGAGTACAAGCAGGTTTATAGCCCGGACCATCCCGTTCCGTATGCCGAGCTGCTCAACGAGCAGGCGGAGCCGGTGATGCGTGAGCTGCACGAGCGCGGCGTGAAGTGCGCCATCGCGAGCTCGTCCTATCGCGAGCTGATCGACGAGCTGGTGGAGATTGCCGGTATCGCTGACGTGCTGGACTACACCATCAGCGGCCACGAGTGCAGTGCGTTTAAGCCCGACCCCGAGATCTACCTGCGTGCCATGGAGGCGCTGGGGGTGGAGCCTGCCGAGTGCCTGGTTATCGAGGATTCGCCTTTGGGGATCGAGGCTGGCAAGCGCTCCGGCGCCCGCGTCCTGGCACTGCGTCCGCACGAAGGCGTCAACCTGGACCAGTCCGCCGCCGACGTTGTCATCGACAACCTGACCGACATCCTACCTGCCATCTAGCAGCAAAACCACCACAAAGGGGACAGTGAACTGCGCCCCGAAACTTGGACTGAATAAATAGCGACTACGCCGCAAGGGCC
>CABVCF010000029.1 GCA_902496775.1 uncultured Collinsella sp. | reverse complement strand
CGCCTGTAAGGCGCTGCCGGCGCTCATGGAGTGGCTGGCCTTGCGCTCCGACTTGGATTCCCTGGCCGGCGAGACGCATGCCATCACCATGATGACCATCCACTCCGCCAAGGGCCTGGAGTTCCCGGCGGTGTTCGTGGCCGGCATGGAGGAGGGCATCTTCCCGCACGTGCACGACTTTGGCGGCAGCGATGACCCGGGTAAGCTCGAGGAGGAGCGTCGACTGGCCTACGTCGCCATCACGCGTGCCCGTAAGCGCCTGTTCCTGACCTATGCGGCCACGCGTCGCACCTACGGCTCGACCTCTGCCAACCCGCGCTCGCGCTTCCTCAACGAGATTCCGTTTGAGGATATCGAGTTTAGCGGTATCGGTTCTGCCGGTTTTGAAGGCACGGGTTGGGAGAAGCGCGGCGACCGTCACGGCACCTTTGGCTCGGGCATGGGTTCGGATATGTACGGCGGCAAGGTATTTGGTTCGCATACGCGCTCGACTGGCGGTTCCGGTTCGCGCGGCGGATCGAGCTTTGACGATTTCTTTGGTGGCAGCAGCTACGGGACCGAGCGCCATCGTGGGGTCTCGCCCGACGCTGGCCGTGTTGCCTCGACCTTTGGCTCGGGCGCACCGCGAGCCAAAAAGCCCTCGTCCAAGGTGTCCCCGACGGTGGAGCGCAAGGTTGATCGCGCCAGCGCATCGCAGGACTTTGCCGCAGGCGATACCGTGAGCCACAAGACCTTTGGCACGGGTACCGTGATCTCGGTCGCCGGAGACATGATCGAGGTTCAATTCGAAAAGACCGGTCAGACCAAAAAGCTTATGAAGGGCTTCGCACCTATAGTGAAACTGACCTAGGCGGCTTTCCCAGGCACGGCACCTCGGCCTTCAATCGTCGGGCATGACCTCAAGGTCTATGCCCTCCTCTTTCAGGCCGATCTGCCGCACCTGGAAAACCCGTACATCCAGCTAGGCGGGCGTATGGGGCAACATCGCCTGCTCGGGCAGTCCTGCGCAAGACGGAGAGCACATTAAGTGCTCTCCTTTGCGTGCGGAACTCGCGATCGATGTTGCCCTATACGCCCGCCCAGGTCCTTGGGTAACGGTGCTTGCGAACGTCGCTCTGCTCGTTCGCTTTTTGATCTGGAGAGCCGGGTGGGCTGATAAATAGATATGGCAAGGGGCTCTCCCGCACATGGACGGGAGAGCCCCTTGTTGCGTTTGGGTTGTTGGTGCGACCTACAGGTGGCTGATGATCAGTTCCATCTTGCCTTCGAGGTCGATGGAGCTGACGGTGCTCGGGGCCAGCAGGTGGCTTCCCTTGTGGACGGGGTCGCCGCAGACGGTGCCTTCGCCGTCGATGACCGACAGACACATGAAGGGCCAGCGCTGGTCGAGGGTTTTGCTGCCGTCGACGCGCACACGATCGACGGTGTAGCAGGAGTTAGACTCGAGCTCGGTCACGCCGTTCACCTCGGGCGCGGTCACCGTGCCGTCGGTCGGAGCCTGGGCATCAAAGTCGATGCAGTCGAGGCTCTGCTCAATGTGCAGCGGGCGCAGGTTGCCGTCGGTGCCGGGACGGTCGTAGTCGTACAGACGATACGTCACGTCGCTCGACTGCTGCGTCTCCAAAATGAGCGTGCCGGTCTTGATGGCGTGCACGGTACCGGAATCAATCTGGAAAAAGTCGCCCTTGTGAATCGGCAACACGTTGAGCATGTCGTCCCAACGTCCTTCCTCGATCATTTGTGCGGCCTCGGCGCGGTCCTTGGCACGCTGGCCGACGATGATCGTGGCGTCGGGCTCGCAGTCCAGCACATACCAACACTCGGTTTTGCCCAGGCTACCGTTCTCGTGCTCGGCAGCGTACTCGTCGTTGGGATGAATCTGGATCGAAAGGTCGTCCTTGGCGTCCAGAATCTTAATGAGCAGCGGGAACTCCTTGCCCTCGCAGTTGCCAAAGAGCTCGCGATGCTCGGCCCACAGCCACGACAGCGTGTGGCCGGCATACGGGCCCTCCGCAATCTGGCAGTCGCCGTTGGGGTGGGCCGAGATGGCCCAGCACTCACCGATGGGGCCATCGGGAATGTCGTAGCCAAATACGGTTTCGAGCTGGCGACCGCCCCAGATCTTCTCGTGGAAGATCGGCGTCAGCTTAATCAAATCGGACATGTTCATACCCCCATTGTGTTGCGCGGGCGCTGCACAAAACAGCTCAAAGCGAGCGCCCGGATGACTACAAAAACCTATGCCAACGTTACGTTGTGCAACTCAAAGCGGTCGCCAACGTTGCGCGAGACCGAATACTCAAAGGCGGCGCCGCTGTCCAAAAAGCCAATCTGGGTGAGCTCGAGCAGGGGAGAGCCAGGCTTGGTGTCCAAGCGCTCGGCTTCTTCCTCGGTTGCTGCCACGGCGCGAATGGTACGGTGGAAGCTCGAAATCTTCAGCCCACATTGCTCGCGGATGAAGTGGTAGACCGATCCGTACAGGTCCTTCTTTTTAAGGCCTGGAATCAGCTCGAGGGGCATGTAGGTGTACTCGATAACGATGGGCTTCTCATCGGCCTGACGCACGCGCACGATGTGATAGGCAAAGTCATCCTCGGCAATTCCCAGCTGGGCTGCGATGTCCGCTGGTGGATTAACAATCGAGAAATCGTAGACCACCGAGGTCACCTTCTCCCCGCGGTGCTCATACGAAAAGCCCTGGGCACGGTCGTTTTTGCCCTGGAAAAACGCCTGACCGGGAAGTCCCGCCGTGTCCTTAACGTAGGTACCCGATCCGCGTCGGCTGGTAATAAGACCTTCCTCGGTGATTTGCTCGATAGCTCGTTTGACGGTGATTTTGGAAACGCTATAGAGCTCGCAGAACTCAACGACGGTGGGAAGCTTGTCGCCCGGTTTAAGAGTGCCATCCTCGATGCTTCGACGAATATCTGCAGCTATCGCCTCGTATTTGGGAATCATTGAACCTCCTTTCCGACATATATCAATACGCAAGTAAGTATAACCCTTAACAAGGCACCCATATAACCTTTATCTAAGAAGCTCGAGAAAGAAAAAAGAAAAAGACGCTTTACTTTTAGAATTAGAGCGCTATAGTTTAAGCAACGAACGGAATCTTTCCGCAGAACAGGATCGACCGTTTGGAGACGGTTTTGTTTTGGCGGGTTGGATATCGGTATGACCGGTGCGCGCCCGCGCCGGATAACCTGCCAAAGCAAACCCGTCTCCAACCGGAAGCTCTAGAACACGAAAGCGAGGACTTTGATGGCACAGTATCAGCTGCCCAACGACTTTTTCTTTGGCGCTGCTATGTCCGGCCCGCAGACTGAGGGTCAGTGGAACCAGGGCGGCAAGCTCGAGAACCTGTGGGACACCTGGTCCATCCAGGATCTGGGCTCGTTCTACAACTGCGTTGGCTCTTACGCCGGCAATGACTTTATGGCCAAGTACCAGGAAGACCTTCGCATTTTGAAGGACTTGGGCCTGGATACCTATCGCACTTCCATCCAGTGGAGCCGTCTGCTCGATGCCGACGGCAACCTCAACGAGGAAGGCGCCGCGTGGTATCACGAGTTGTTCCGCGCCTCTCGCGAAGCCGGCCTGGAGCCGTTTGTCAACTTGTACCACTTTGACATGCCCACCTACCTTTTTAACCGTGGCGGCTGGGAGAGCCGTGAGGTTGTCGAGGCTTACGCACATTACGCCGACGTCGCCTTCCACGAGTTTGGCCAGGAGATCAAGTACTGGTTCACCTTTAACGAGCCCATCGTCGAGCCCGAGCAGCGCTATCAGGAGGGCGTGTGGTTCCCGCAGCTCCATGACTTCAACCGCGCCCGCACCGTGCAGTATCACATCTCGCTGGCGCACGCGCTGGCCGTGGCCAATTATCGTCGCGCCTATGACGAGGGCGCTATTCGCGCCGATGCCAAGATCGGCATGATCAACTGCTTTACCCCGGTCTACACCAAGGAGAACCCCAGCGAGGCGGACCTCGAGGCCGTGCGTATGACCAGCGGCATCAACAACCGCTGGTGGCTCGACCTCATTACCAAGGGCGAGCTTCCCGCCGACGTGCTCGACAGCCTGGCCGAGGGCGGCGTTAAGCTTCCGTTCCGTGCCGGCGACCAAGAGATTCTTAAGCAGGGTGTTGTCGACTGGCTCGGTTGCAACTACTACCACCCCACGCGCGTTCAGGCGCCGGCGAGCAAGATCGACCAGTACGGTCTGCCGCACTTTGCCGACGAGTACGTGTGGCCCGACGCCGTTATGAACGAGAGCCGCGGCTGGGAGATCTACCCGCAGGGCCTCTACGACTTTGGCATGGACTGCGCTAAGAACTACCCCGATCTTGAGTGGTTCGTTTCCGAGAACGGCATCGGCATCATGGACGAATACAAGAACCGAGACGCCGAAGGAACCATCCAGGATGACTACCGCGTCGACTTTGTATGCCAGCACCTGGAGTGGGTTGCCAAGGCAATTGCCGAGGGCGCCAAGTGCCGTGGATACCATTATTGGGCCGTCATCGATAACTGGTCTTGGGCGAATGCCTTTAAGAACCGTTACGGTTTTGTCGAGGTCGACCTTATGGACGGCTACAAGCGCCGCCTTAAGAAGTCGGCAGCTTGGCTCAAGCAGGTCGCCACGACTCACGTGGTTGATTAGCGAACGGGCGAACGCCCAGACCGCGCGCCGCTGCGCGCAACACATGGCACATCTGGTGGCAGAGGGCGACAGACCACCGTGCGCATAGGAAAAGGCCGGATTTGAAAGTTAGGAGCAATCATGGCCAGTGACAACGGAAAGAGCTTCCTCGACAAGTTTGCCGAGGTCTCTGCGAAGGTGGGAAACCAGGTTCACCTGCGTTCCCTGCGTGACGCCTTCGCGACCATCACGCCGCTCTATATCCTTGCGGGTATCGCGGTTCTTATTAACAACGTCGTGTTCCCTCTGTTCCCGCTCGATGCGGCGGGCCTTGCCAACCTTCAGACGTGGGGTTCGGCAATTACGCTGGGCACCCTCAACGTCTCTGCCATTATCTTGGCCGGATTGATTGGCTACAGCCTCGCTAAGAACAAGCGTTTCGATAACCCGCTCGCTTGCGTGGTCGTCGCTATCTCTGCTTTCGTCATCATGATGCCGCAGCAGATCACCGCCTCGCTTGCCGCCACGAGCCCGCTGCTCACCGACAAGATCACCTCCGCCGAGGTCACGGGCGCCCTTTCGACTGCCAACACCGGCACCAACGGTCTGTTCTCGGCTATTATCATCGCCCTGCTTTCCGTCTCGCTCTTCATCAAGATTTCTGGCGTCGAGAAGCTCAAGGTTAAGCTGGGCGAGGGCGTGCCTCCCGCGGTCTCCAACTCCTTCAACGTCATGATCCCGATGCTGCTCAACCTCGCGATCTTCGCTCTTGCCGCAGCCCTGCTCGCCGTGTGCGCCGGCACCGATCTGTGCACCATCATCTCCACGTGCATCTCCAACCCGCTCAAGAGCATCATGAACGCCGGTCCGTGGGCTGTTATCCTCATCTACACCCTTGCTAACCTGCTGTTCTGCGTCGGTATTCACCAGTCCACCATCTCTGGCGCTACCGTCGAGCCGATCCTGACCATGCTCATCGTCGACAACATGGCTACCTTTGCCGCCGGTGGCACCATCCAGCCCGATCACTACATGAACATGCAGATCGTTAACAGCTTCGCCCTCATCGGCGGCTCGGGCTGCACCCTCATGCTTCTGCTCGACACGCTCCTGTTCTCCAAGAACAAGGCTTCCGAGACCGTTTCCAAGATGGCTATCCTGCCTGGTCTGTTCAACATCAACGAGCCGGTTATCTACGGTTACCCCATCGTGTACAACCTGCCGCTCATGATCCCGTTCGTCCTTCTTCCCGATCTGTTCATCGGCATCACCTATGGCCTTACCTGCGCAGGCATCATCAGCCCCTGCATCGCCCAGGTGCCCTGGACCATGCCTCCCGTCATCAATGCCCTGCTCGCTACGGGCTTTGACTGGCGCGCCGGCGTGTGGCAGGCTCTCGAGATTGTCATTGGCATGGCCGTCTACCTGCCCTTTATGAAGATTTCCGAGAAGGCAATCGCCAAGCAGGAGGCTCTCGCCGAGTAGAACGCCTAACGTTCGTCCCTTTCACCTTTGCGGGCGCCGGTACGCGGTGCCGGTGCCCGCAGCTCTCTCCCTTGTGTAAAGATGCAGGGGGTGGGCACAATAGCCGCAAGGAATAAAACCAGTTGTCGTCTGCGCGCCGCGCAGTTATAAGGAGGAAACCATGAAGAAGATCATGCTCTGCTGCAATGCCGGCATGTCCACGAGCCTGCTGGTCCAGAAGATGCAGGCCGAGGTTGCAAACCGTGGTCTGGATATTGAGGTCGAGGCTCGTCCCATGAACGAGGCCCACGATCACCTGGACGAGTGCGACATGTTGCTGCTTGGTCCGCAGATCGGCTACACCAAGGGCGATTTTGAGAAGGAGGCCGCCGGTCGTTTTCCGGTCGAGGTCATCAACATGGTCGACTACGGCCGCATGAACGCTGCCGGCATCATCGACCACTGCGTCAGCGTGATGGGCTAGGTGCTCCGCATGGAGGATATGAACGAACTGCAGATGACCTGCTTCGAGATCATCAGCTACGTCGGTACCGCCAAGAGCATGTACATCAATGCCGTGCAAAAGGCCAAGGAGGGCGATTTTGACGCCGCCGAGGAGCTTATCAAGCAGGGCGACGAGGCCTATAACGGTGGCCACGATGTTCACATGGGGCTTCTGAAGAAGGAGGCCAACGGCGAGCGTAACGGCGAGGCCCCGTTGATTCTGCTGCATGCCGAGGACCAGATGGCCGGTACCGAGACCATGCGCGTCATGGCGACGGAGCTCATCGAGATTCACAAGCAGCTGCAGGTACTTCAGGTCTAGTCGGCGTTATCGCCGCGATGGGCCGTGCGGTCCAACAGACAACACAGTCCCTTTGACGGGCGCCGGGAGTCTCCGCCTCCCGGCGCCTTTATATTTGGGGAAGGTCTTGCGCGACCTATTAAGCGACCATTCGCGTTTCCCCAGATAAAACCTGCCAAAACAAACCTGTCCCTTTTTGGTAGGTTTTTGCCTTGAGAGCGGTACCATACAGGCAATGTTTAAACGAGAAAGGTGGGCTCCCATGGAACCTAAGCAGTACTACATCGGCATCGACGTCGGCGGCACTTCGGTTAAGGAGGGCCTGTTCGACGAGGACGGCAACCTGCTTGCCAAGGCCAGCGTGCCCACGCCTCCTATCGTTGACGCTGCGGGCTTTGCCGCGGTGACCGAGGCTATCGACCAGGTGGTCGCCAAGGCACAGATTCCGCGTGCCTTTGTGGCGGGCATTGGCCTGGCCGTTCCGTGTCCCATCCCGGCGTCGGGCGATGCCAAGGTCAAGGCCAACATTGCCATTAACCTGCCCGAGCTGAGGGTCGCCATTCAGAAGCACTGCCCCGATGCGGTCGTTAAGTATGAGAACGATGCCAACGCCGCTGCCATGGGCGAGGCCTGGCTCGGTTCTGCCAAGGGCGTGCAGAACGTGGTGATGGTCACCATCGGTACCGGCGTGGGCGGCGGCGTTATCGTTAACGGCGACGTGGTATCGGGCGTTGTGGGCGCCGGCGGCGAGATTGGCCACATGTGCCTGAACCCGGCTGAGGAGCGCACCTGCGGCTGTGGCGGCCATGGCCATCTGGAGCAGTATTCCAGCGCCACCGGCGTGGTGAGCAACTACCTTGCCGAGTGCAAGAAGGCGGGCGTCGAGCCCATTGAGCTCACCGGCCCCTCCGATTCCAAGGACGTGTTCCAGGCCTGCCGCGAGGGCGACAAACTCGCGCTGGCAGCTGCCGATACCATGGCTGACTATCTCGGTCGTGCTCTGGCACTTATCGCCAACGTGGTCGACCCCGAGATGTTCCTGATCGGTGGCGGCGCGTCCGCTTCGGCCGATGTCTACCTCGATAAGGTTCGCGAGCACTTCCAGCGCTACGCGCTTTCCGCCTCGCGCGAGACGCCCATTAAGGTCGCTTCGCTCGGAAACGACGCCGGCATCATCGGTGCCGCCTACGTAGCCCTGCGCGCCGCCGGTAAATAGCTGGTGCAAGGGGGTCAGGTTACTTTGCACCAACATGGTGCAAAAGGGACAGCCTTGGCCCCCATACCTGCCACAAAATATGCCGTGGCCCTTCCGTCTGCGAAGGCTCGGCATCGGCGTGCTACCATAGCTACGTCCAAGTACACATATCAAGTGGAGGATATCCATGGCAAACGTTCTTGTCTTTGGTCACCAGAACCCCGATAACGACGCCATCATGAGCGCCGTCGTCCTGTCCCAGCTGCTTAACCAGGTTGAGTATGCCGGCAACACCTACGAGGCTTGCGCTCTGGGCCAGCTTCCGGCCGAGTCCGCCAAGCTGCTCGCCGATGCCGGCATTGCCGAGCCCCGCGTGATCGAGTCCGTCGAGGCCGGTCAGCTCGTCGTCCTCACCGACCACAACGAGTCTGCCCAGTCCGTCGCTGGCCTTAAGGACGCCACGGTCTTTGGCGTTGTCGATCATCACCGCATCGGCGACTTCGAGACCGCCGGCCCGCTGCACTACATCTGCCTGCCCTGGGGCTCCAGCTGCACCATCGTCACCAAGCTCGCCGGCGTGCTCGGCGTTGAGCTTTCCGACGTCCAGGCCAAGCTGCTGCTCTCGGCCATGATGACCGACACGCTCATGCTCAAGAGCCCCACCACCACCGATGTCGACCGCGCCGTCGCCGCCAAGCTCGGCGAGCAGGTGGGCGTCGACCCGGTCAAGTTTGGCATGGAGGTCTTCCTTACCCGCCCGTCCGGCTCCTTCACCGCTGCCGAGATGGTCGGCAACGACATCAAGATGTTCGAGCCCGCCGGCAAGAAGCTGCTCATCGGCCAGTACGAGACTGTCGACAAGACCCGCGCACTCGGCATGATTGACGAGATCCGCGAGGCCATGCGCGCCTACGCCGCCGAGAAGGGTGCCGACGGCATTGTCCTGTGCATCACCGACATCATGGAGGAGGGCTCGCAGGTCCTGCTCGAGGGCGAGACCGAGGCTGCTCAGAAGGGCCTGGGCATTGCCGACGAGCACGACGGCGTCTGGATGCCGGGCGTCCTCTCCCGTAAGAAGCAGGTCGCTGCTCCCATCATGGCCGCCTGCTAGGTTTAGTTGACCAAATGCCACGACCGGATCGCGGGAGCCCCGCGCTCCGGTCGTTTTTTGTGCACGGCGCCGCGTCGTCTCTTGGACAGGCGTGCCCGTGCCGTTGAGCAAATAATGTTCAACCTGTGGTTCCGCTTTTCGGCCACGCCTGCGTGCTTGTCGTGCAGGGTAGGCTAGATGCAAGCGTAATACGTTAGAGCGCGGCGCCGCCACTTGGGCGGGCCGTGCTTTTTTAAGACGGGAGCCATCCCGTGAAAGGAGCCGCCCATGGCAGCAACCGAGCAGCTGTTCAACGTCCGTGAGCGCAAGCGCTTTGAACGCCGCGACATTTGGGAGCGCATCGCCGAGAACGGCACGATTTCCGCCGCGGTTATGGTCATCGCCGCCATCGCCGCCGTCATTTGCGCCAATACCGATGCCTACGAGGCCATCCATCACTTTTTGGAGACCCCGCTGTATGTGGGTCTGGGCAACCTTACGGCCGGTCTTACCGTTGAACTTTTCGTCAACGACTTCCTCATGGCGATTTTCTTTTTGTTGGTGGGCATTGAGCTTAAGTACGAGATGACGGTCGGCGAGCTCAAGAATCCGCGTCAGGCCATGCTTCCCATGCTGGCGGCCGTGGGCGGCGTCGTCGTTCCCGCCTGCATCTACCTGATCTTTAACCATGCCGGCGCCCGCAACGGTTGGGCCATTCCCATGGCAACCGATATTGCCTTTGCGCTGGGCGTGCTGTCGCTTTTGGGCAACCGCGTGCCCAACGGCGTGCGCGTGTTCTTCTCGACGCTCGCCATCGCCGACGACCTTATCTCCATCGCCGCCATCGCCATCTTCTACGGTCAGAGCCCCAATCCGTTTTGGTTGGGCGCCGCTGCGCTTGTGACCTGCGCGCTCGTGTGGCTCAACAAGACGCAGCATTACCGCCTTGCCCCGTATTCGGTACTGGGTCTGCTGTTGTGGTTCTGCATGTTCAAGAGCGGCGTACATGCCACGCTCGCCGGCGTCATCTTGGCCTTTACCATCCCGGCCAAGTGCGGCGTCAAGCTCGATAGCCTCACCGATTGGTTGGGCGAGTGCCTGCCGCTGCTTGATGACCGCTACGACGACGAGGCACACATCCTGGGCCAGCATGACTTTACCGTCTCGACCACCAGGGTCGAGCGCGTCATGCACCGCGTGACCCCGCCGCTCATCCGCATGGAGCGTCTAATCTCCACGCCGGTCAACTTTGTGATTCTGCCGATCTTTGCGTTCGTGAACGCACAGGTTCGCCTGGTGGGCGTGGACATGAGCACGCTGCTCACCGACCCGGTGACGCTCGGCGTGTACTTTGGCATGCTGCTGGGCAAGCCGATTGGTATCTTTGGCATGACGTTTGCCCTGGTTAAGTTTAGGGTCTGCGAGCTGCCGCATAACGTTAACTGGCACATGATTGCCGGTGTGGGCATTCTGGGCGGCATCGGCTTCACCATGTCGATCCTCATCAGCGGCCTTGCCTTCCCGACGGCCCAGTTTGAGGTCCTGGCCGCCAAGGCCGCCATCCTTGCCGGTTCGGTCACCGCTGCCGTGCTCGGTATGATCTACATGAGTGTGGTCTGCAAACACCCCGCGCCCAAAGACAAGTAAAAGCATATACAAGTTTGAAAACGCCGCCTGTGGACACCATCACAAGCGGCGTTTTAGTCAATGGGGACGTTCTTAAATGACTAGGTTTATTCCACGGTGCCGTAGACGGCGCCCCAGCCGTGGGCGGCCAAGGCGGAGTTGAGCTGGTCGCAAAGTGACTGGCGGTCGTAGTAACCGGGCGGCAAAAGGTTCACGATTTCCATGAGATCGGGCGCCAGGTCCAAGATCTCGGCCTGTACGATGAGATCCAGGCGGTCGATGGCGCGGCGGTCGTAAAACAGCCCGTCGACCAGGCGCTGCAGGTCGCCGAATTCCTCGGCCTGGAACGATCCGTATTCCATAGTGCCTCCTTGGGCGCCCCACGCCGGCATGCGCGGCGATTCATAATTCATTGCGATGAACTTAATCTATCACGGCTTCATGCCGTTGCGGCGGTGGCGGTCTATACTTAGACGAACTGCAACGTCCCGCTTCGCGAAAGGTCGCACCCATGCAGACGATCTACCAGAAGATGGAAACCACCGAACTCGATGCCGCCATCGAGGCGCTCAAAGCCGAGGTCGCCGAGGTCAAGGCCAAGGGCCTGGCGCTCGACATGGCCCGCGGCAAGCCGTCGCCCTCCCAGGTGGACATCTCTCGACCCATGCTCGATATACTCAATGCCGATGCCGATCTGCACGACGGCAACGTCGACTGCTCAAACTACGGTTGCTTTGAGGGCATTCCCTCGGCACGCAAGCTGGCGGGGGAGTTCCTGGGTTGCCCTGCCGAGCAGACGCTCGTACTGGGTTCGTCGAGCCTTCTGATCGAGCACGATATCGCCGGCATGTTTTGGCGCTGCGGTTCGTGCGGCAGCGAGCCTTGGGAGGCTTACGAGGCCGCGCACGACGGCAAGAAAGTCAAGTTCCTGTGCCCTGTTCCCGGCTACGACCGTCACTTTGGCATCACCGCCGACCTGGGTATCGAGAATGTCCCCGTCGCGATGACCGACAACGGCCCCGACATGGACGAGGTCGAGCGTCTGGTTGCCGCCGACGACTCCATCAAGGGCATCTGGTGCGTGCCCAAGTATTCCAACCCCACGGGCATCACCTTTAGCGAGGACACCGTGCGTCGCCTGGTCGAGATGCCCACGGCCGCGCCCGATTTCCGCATCTTCTGGGACAACGCCTACTGCGTGCACGACCTGTACGACGAGACCGACGAGCTCGCCAATATCTTTGACCTCGCTCGCGCGGCGGGCACCGAGGATCGCGTGGTGGCCTTTGCCTCGACGTCCAAGATCACCTTCCCGGGCGCCGGCATCGGCTTCATCGGTGCGAGCCCCGCGGTCATCGCCGAGTTCTCCAAGCGCCTGAAGGCCGGCCTCATCAGCGCCGACAAGCTCAACCAGCTGCGCCACGTGCGCTTCCTTCCCACCATCGAGGCGGTCAAGGAGCACATGAAAAAGCATGCCGAGTTCCTGCGTCCGCGCTTTGAGGCCGTTGAGCGCAAGCTCACCGAGGGCCTGGGCGATACGGGCTGTGCCACCTGGACGCACCCCCGCGGCGGCTACTTTGTAAGCTTCGATGGTCCCGAGGGCTCGGCCCAGAAGGTCGCCGCGCTTTGCGCCGACCTGGGCGTCAAGCTCACGCCGGCCGGTGCCACCTGGCCCCATGGCAAGGATCCGCGCGATACCAACATCCGTATTGCGCCGAGCTATCCCACGGTCGAGGACCTGGAGGCCGCGCTCGACGTGCTGGTGCTGGCCGTTAAGCTTGTCGCTGCCGAGCTTGCTCGTGCCGAGCGCGCCTAACGCCTAGGGCCCCGCAAGTCCGCGCCCAGTACTATCCGCACTTTCGATACGTAAAGGAGCGTATACATGGATTTGGGTATTTCCACCAACCCCACGCCGGAGATCTACACCATTAAGGTAACCGGCGAGATCGATATCTCTAACGCCGATAGCCTGCGCAATGCTATCGACCTGGCGCTCGAGCAGCCCACTGAGGCCGTTGAGCTCGATTTTGCCCAGGTGAGCTACATCGATTCGACGGGCATTGGCGTGCTCGTGGGCGCCGCGCACCACGCGGTCGACCACGGTAAGCGCTTTAGCTGCACTAATGTGCAGCCCCAGGTGATGCGCGTGGTTCAGCTGCTGGGCGTCGACCAGGAGATTTCGATCACGGCGGCATAATCTTTGCCCCCAAAAGGGCGTGCCGTTTGGCATATGTTTGTGATGCGCTCGGACGTTTTGGCGTCCGGGCGCTATACTTGACCGAATGAATAGACGAGTTCCGGCCGAATGGCGCGGTGCGGGCTCGACTCACATCGAGCCTTGGAGGTATGTGTGTTTGGTATTGGAGAGGGTGAGCTCGCGATCATCGTGGTCTTCGGCTTTTTGCTGTTTGGCCCGGATAAGCTCCCGCAGATGGGCCGCACAATCGGCCGTGCCATCCGTCAGTTCCGCGAGACGCAGGAAAAGATGACGGCCGTTGTTCAGTCCGAGATCATCGATCCGGTAAGCGAGGCCGCGTCGGCTCCGGTCAAGCCCAAGAAGGCTGCCGTCGATGACGATTCCGATGCGGACGAGGATGCCGTCGAGACGGCCGCGCCCGCAAAGAAGGAGACCTTTGCCGAGCGCCGTGCCCGCCTTGCCGCCGAGAAGGCCGCAAGCGAGGGTGCCACCGAGGGCGAAGGCGCTGCTGATGAGGCCGAGCCCGCCAAGGCCGAGCCTGCCGCTGCCACCGTCGATCCCGAACCTGCTGCAGAGCCGGAGCCCGAGCCCGAGCCGGCAGAGCCCACGACGGCCGATCTCTACGCCCGTCGTCCCCGCAAGCGCAAGGCCGTCGTCGACCAGCTCGCTCGCGAGCTCGAGGCCGAGGACGACGCTGCCGCCGCCGACGCCTCGAAGGGAGGCGATGAGTAATGCCTATCGGACCTGCGCGTATGCCGCTCTTCGATCACCTGGGAGAACTCCGTCGCCGCCTGACCATCGTGGTCGTGTCGGTGTTTGCCGCCGCTATCGTGCTGTATTTCGCCACGCCTGTTGTGCTCGACATCCTGGAAGATCCCATCCGCTCCTTTGTGCCGGACGGTAAGTTCTACATCACTACCACGCTCGGCGGCTTTGGCTTGCGCTTCTCGCTGGCCATCAAGATGGCCGTGGTCATGTGCACGCCCATGATCATCTGGCAGATTCTGGCGTTTTTCCTGCCGGCGCTTCGACCCAACGAGCGCAAGTGGGTCGTGCCCACGGTGCTCGCCTCGACGGTGCTGTTCTTCCTGGGTGCCATCTTCTGCTACTTCATCATCATTCCTGCGGGCTTTGAGTGGCTCATCGGCGAGACCTCGGCCGTCGCTACGGCACTGCCCGATCTGGAGAACTACGTCAACATGGAGCTGCTCTTTATGATCGGCTTTGGCGTGGCGTTTGAGCTGCCGCTCATCATCTTCTATCTGTCCGTCTTCCACATCGTGTCCTACGCTGCTTTCCGCGGTGCCTGGCGTTATGTATACGTTGGCCTGCTCGTGGGTTCGGCTGTGATCACGCCCGACGGCTCGCCCGTTACGCTGGGTCTCATGTATGGCGCCCTGCTCTCGCTCTACGAGATTTCGCTCGCCATCGCCCGTGTGGTCATTACCGCGCGCGAGGGCAAGGAGGGCCTGTTTGTGAGTCGTCTGGACCTGTTCTCGGACGATGAGGACGACGAGGAGTAAATCGGTATGCACGAGGTTGGCATTGTCAACGGCATACTCGATACAGTGATTCGCGCGGCGCGTGGGGCGGGGGCCTCGCGCGCCGTTTTGGTAACGCTGCGTATCGGGGATATGACCGAGGTCGTGCGCGAGGCGCTCGACTTTGCCTGGGAGACGTTTCGCGACGAGGACCCGCTCACGCGCGGCTGCGAGCTTGCCGTGGAGGAGGTCCATCCACAAAGCGAGTGCCTGGACTGCGGCGAGGTCTTTGATCACGACCGTTTCCATTGTCGCTGTCCCCAGTGTGGCGGCGCCAACGTGCGTCTGCTGCACGGCCGCGAACTCGACATCGCAAGTATCGAGATCGAGACCCCCGACGATTAGCCCGCCAGCAACCTGGGGACGGGGTATAAATGGTAGAAGTAAGGAGCGCCGAGTATGGCCGAGAAAACGATTGATATCGCATCGCCAATTCTGTCGCGCAATGAGCGCCTGGCAGATCAGCTGCGACAGCGATTTAAAGAGACAGGCACCTATGTGATCAATGTGCTGTCGAGCCCTGGCTCGGGCAAGACCACTACGATTCTGGGCACCAACGAGCGCCTGCGCGACAAGGCCGGCTTGCGCTGCGCCGTCATCGAGGGCGATATCGCCTCGGACGTCGACGCCATCACCATGAAGGAAGCCGGCATGCCCGCCATCCAAATCAACACGGGCGGTCTGTGCCACCTCGAGGGCAACATGATCATGGAGGCCGTTGACGCCTTCGACCAGGCTGTGGGTCTGGAAAACATCGACGTCATCTTTATCGAAAACGTGGGTAACCTGGTCTGCCCAGTCGACTTTGACCTGGGCGAGAACCTGTCCATCATGATCCTCTCGGTGCCCGAGGGCGACGACAAGCCCATCAAGTACCCGGGCATCTTCCAACACGCCGGCGCGCAGCTGCTCAACAAGGTTGACGTGGCTCCGGCTTTCGATTTTGACATGGATAGGTATACTAAAACACTCGATGACCTCAATCCACAGGCGCCGCGGTTTGCCGTGAGCGCGCGCAAGGGCGAGGGCATGGATGCCTGGTGCGATTGGCTCATCGGGCAGATTGAGCAAGCAAGGGCGTAAGTCGGCCGCCATACGGGCGGGCGTAGCCGCAGAGATACGAGATAGGAGCCTCTTTTGAAGCTCATCATCGCCGAGAAAAACGACGCCGCGCGTCAGATCGCCGAGCGTCTGTCCACGGGCAAGCCCAAAAAGGACAAGGTGTACAACACCGCCATCTACCGTTTTGAGTGGAAGGGCGAGGAGTGCGTGACCATCGGCCTTGCCGGTCACATCCTAGCGCCCGATTTTTGCGACAGCGTGCTGTTCGATAAAAAGCTGGGCTGGTATTCGGTCACCGAGGACGGCGAGATGCTGCCGGCCGACATACCCGATGGCCTGGCGCGTCCGCCCTACGACACCAAGCGCAAGCCGTTTCTTGCCGATGGCATCTCAATCAAGGGCTGGAAACTCGAGAGCCTGCCTTACCTCACCTGGGCGCCCGTCATTAAGCTACCGGCCGAGAAGGAACTCATTCGTTCGCTCAAGAACCTCGCTAAAAAGTCTGACAGCGTCATTATCGCCACGGACTTCGATCGCGAGGGCGAGCTAATCGGTTCGGACGCCCTCAACAAGGTGCGCGAGGTGGCGCCGGACTTGCCGGTTGCCCGCGCCCAGTACTCTTCGTTTACCAAGGCCGAGATCACGCAGGCCTTCGATAATCTCGTCTCGCTCGACCAGAATCTGGCCGACGCCGGCGAGAGCCGCCAGCACATCGACCTCATTTGGGGTGCGGTGCTCACGCGCTACCTGACGCTCGCCAAGTTTGGCGGCTTTGGTAACGTGCGCTCTGCCGGCCGTGTGCAGACGCCGACGCTTGCCCTGGTGGTCGAGCGCGAGCGCGAGCGCATGGCGTTTGTGCCCGAGGACTATTGGCAGATCCGTGGCATGGGCGCCGCGCAGGGCGCTGCCGAGGACGACCGCTTTAAGATTGCGCACAAGACGGCACGCTTTACCGACAAGGATGCTGCCGAGACAGCGTACGGCCACGTTGACGGCGCTACGACGGCGACCGTTGCCGCGGTGACCAAGCGCTCGCGTAAGCAGCAGCCGCCCACGCCGTTTGCGACCACCTCGCTGCAGGCTGCCGCTGCGGCCGAGGGCATCTCGCCTGCGCGTACGATGCGCATCGCCGAGTCCCTCTACATGGCCGGCCTCATCAGCTACCCGCGTGTCGACAACACCGTGTACCCCGCGACGCTCGATCTGGGCGCCGTGGTGAGCGACCTGGCAAAGATCAACCCGGCGCTGGCGCCCGTGTGCAAAAAGGTGCTCGCCGGTCCCATGAAGCCCACGCGCGGCAAGGTCGAGACCACCGACCACCCGCCGATCTATCCTACGGGCGAGGGCGACCCGTCCGCGCTCGATGGCGGCCAGCGCAAGCTCTACGACCTCATCGCCCGCCGCTTCCTGGCGACGCTTATGGGTCCCGCGACCATCGAGAACACCAAGCTCGAGCTCGACGTGAACGGTGAGCCGTTCGTGGCTTCGGGCGATGTGCTCGTGACCCCCGGTTTCCGCGAGGCATACCCGTACGGCCTTAAGCGCGACGAGCAGATGCCGCCGCTGGAGCAGGGCGATACGGTCGACGTGTTCGACATTAAGCTCGAGGCCAAGCAGACCGAGCCGCCCGCGCGCTACAGCCAGGGCAAGCTCGTGCAGGAGATGGAAAAGCGCGGCCTGGGTACCAAGTCCACGCGCGCGAGCATCATCGAGCGCCTGTACGCCGTGCGCTATCTCAAAAACGATCCCGTTGAGCCGAGCCAGCTGGGCATTGCCATCATTGACGCGCTGTCGCAGTTTGCCCCGCGCATCACGAGCCCCGATATGACCAGCGAGCTCGACGGCGACATGACCCGCGTCGAGCGCGGCGAGGACACCGAAGAGCATGTCGTGACGCACTCGCGCGCGCTGCTGGCCGGCGTGCTCGAGGAGCTGCTCAAGCATACGCAGGAGCTGGGCGACGCCATCAGCGACGCCGTCACGGCCGATGCGCGCGTGGGCGCCTGCCCCAAGTGCGGCAAGGACTTGGTTATGAAGACGAGCGCCAAGACCCGCGGCAGCTTTATCGGCTGCATGGGCTGGCCCGACTGCGACGTGACCTATCCGGTGCCGAGCGGCGTCAAGGTAAGCCCGCTCGAGGGCGAGGCCGCTGTGTGCCCCGAATGCGGTGCGCCGCGCATTAAGTGCCAGCCGTTCCGCCAGAAGGCTTTCGAGATCTGCGTGAACCCGACGTGCCCCACCAACTACGAGCCCGACCTTAAGGTGGGCGAGTGCAAGGTGTGCGCCGAGGCCGGACGCCATGGTGATCTGATTGCACACAAGAGCGAGAAGAGCGGCAAGCGCTTTATCCGCTGCACCAACTACGATGACTGCGGCGTGAGCTATCCGCTGCCGGCGCGCGGCAAGCTCGAGGCGACGGGCGAGACCTGCCCCGAGTGCGGCGCCCCCATCGTGGTGGTCAACACGGCGCGCGGTCCGTGGCGTATCTGTGTCAACATGGACTGCCCGACCAAGGAGAAGAAGCCCGCCCGCGGCCGCAAGGCTGCGACCAAGGCGAGCACGACGAAGAAGACCACGGCAGCCAAGAAGACTTCGACCGCCAAGAAGTCGACCGCCAAGAAGACTGCCGCGAAAAAGACGACCACCAAGAAGGCGGCCGCCGACAAGTAGCGGCGCAGCCGAAACATAGCCCAAAACAAAAACGAGCGAGGGTCCCATGATCCTCGCTCGTTTTTTTGCGTAGTCATTGGGGACGTTCTTGAATGACTGGTCGTTTAAGAACGTCGCATGCGACTAGTTCACCTCGACAGGCTTGGCGCTGGGATAGCGGTCCTCAAAGTCCTGACGGTACTTGTTGTCATTGGTGCCCGCCACGTTGTCGCGCGACAGCGGCGCCACGATTTCGTCCTTATGGTCCGCGGGCTTTGCGTACTTTAAGCTGATCTCCCAGGCATCGCAGATCGCATCGATGCGGTGATCCAGGTCGTCGTACAGAGCAATGATGTCCTTCCACGAGCTGTAGTTCTTAGAGCTTGTGGGGACGTCCAGGTCCTCGACGATATCGTAGTACTGCTCGATGGTGTCTTCCGTGCGCTCGGCGACGTCGGCGAGATTTTGACGGGCGGTACGGTCCTCTTCCAGATAACCGCCATTGAACGCCTCTGCGCAGGCACGGACCTGGTTATCGAGATCTTCGAGCAGGTCGTAGTATTCGCTCAGGCGACGGTAGAGGTTTTGCTCGGAGAGGGTCGCCTGGCTGCCATCCTCGTCATCATCGTCAAAAAGGCTATTGGGGTCGTCGAGAGGCTTGAGGTCATCATCGTCAACATCATGGTGCAGCTTAGTAATCTCGGCAGTCGTTTGCGTGGCGGCGTTGTCGAAAGGCTTGATCACAAAAAAGATGACCAAGGCGATGATAATTGCCACGAGCACAACGATAACGGCGATAAGCGCCTTGGTGCTGCTCTTTTTGGCGGCGGGGGCCTGCGGTGAATCAGGCGCGTACGTAGATGCCGGTTGCTGTTGGGGCGGGGTGTCCGCGACGGATATGCGCTGCGTCGTTTCGACCGCTGCGGGGCTGGCGGCGGGGTCGGGGCGATAGGCGAGGGGGTCGTCCGGCTTAGCTTGCGACGTATCGAGGAAGCCGGTCTGCTCAAACGCGGGTTGGCCATTGCTTGCAGTTGTCTGCTCAACGGGTGCACCGCATGAGGTGCAGAACTTGGCATCATCTGCAAGAAGTTTGCCGCACGAGGCGCAATACCGAGACATTGCCACTCCTTTCGCCACATTTCAAATCAATACGACGATTATACCCAGCGCTCAAAAAAGTCGGCAGTTAGGGACGTTCCTTTTCTGCCGGCACTTTAGGAACGTCCCTAGCTGTCGCCTAGTCATTTAAGAGCGTCCCCAATGACTACCCAATGACTAGGCCCGATTTGGGGCGCGCCTGCCCCTGGGGTATCATGGCTTGGTTGATATATCTGCATTTACGCGCCTTGTAGGAAGGGGCTGCGCCCATGGCTTTTGAGCCCGCTCAACATAGCTTTATCACGCTCGAGGGCGTCGACGGCGCCGGCAAGTCCACGCAGGCGCGTCTGCTTGCCCGCACGCTCGAACTCGCTGGCTACCAGGTTGTGAGCCTGCGCGAGCCGGGCGGTACCGCCATTAGCGAAAAGATCCGTGCTCTGCTGCTCGACCCCGCCAATACGGCGATGGGAGACACCTGCGAGTTGCTGCTCTACGAGGCGGCGCGTGCCCAGTTGGTGCACGAGGTCATAGCTCCCGCCCTCGCGGCCGGCAAGGTAGTCCTGTGCGATCGCTTCTACGACTCCACGACCTGCTACCAGGCGTTTGCCGATGGCCTCGACCGTCAGATGGTACGCGATGCCAACAACCTGGCTGTCGCCGGTACGCATCCGGCGCTCACGCTCGTCTACCACATCACGCCCGAGCAGGCGGCGCTGCGCATGGCAGCTCGTGGTGCGGCAGATCGCATGGAGGCAAAAGGCATAGCCTTCCAAGAGCGCGTTTACCAGGGATTTTGCGCCATTGCTGCCGAGGAGCCAAACCGCGTAAAGCTCATCGACGCCACTGCGACCGTCGAGGAAGTCTTCGAGAAGACGGTCGAGCAGATTCGCGCGTACGGTCTCGACATTTCGCAAGATGCTGTCGCCGCCGCGCTTGCCAAGGAGGCCGAGTAACGTGGCCCCCGCTCAGGCAAGCCTGCTGGCCAAGCTCGACACCCAAGAGCGCGTTCGCGATTTTTTGACCAACGCCGTCGCCAGCGGCCGCGCATCGCACGCCTACCTGTTTTTGGGCGCTCCCGGTGCCGGCAAGCTCGATGCCGCATGGGCGCTCGCCCAGGCCTTCCTGTGCGAGCAGGACGGCTGCGGAGCATGCGACAGCTGCGTACGCGTTGCTCGGCATACGCATCCTGACGTGCACTATTACACGCCCGAGAGCGCCACAGGCTACCTCATTGCCCAGACCCGCGAGCTGCTCGATGACGTGCCGCTGGCGCCCATCCGTGCCAAGGCCAAGGTCTACATCATCGATCGTGCCGAGCAACTGCGCGCTAACACCGCCAACGCGCTGCTCAAGACACTCGAGGAGCCGCCCGAGGGCGTTATGTTCATCTTGTTGGGCACCTCGGCAGACGTGATGTTGCCCACCATCGTGAGCCGCTGTCAGTGCGTGCCGTTTCGGTTGGTGTCGCCCACCGTGGCCGCGCAGGCCGTGAGTCGCGCGACGGGTCAGGACCTCGCGCGTTGCCGCATGGCGGTCGCCGTGGCGGGAAGCCCCACACGCGGCATCGAGTTCCTTAAGAGTGCCGAGCGCCAGGATGCTCGCCGCCAAATGGTCCGCGCCATCGATTCGCTCATCGCTGCCGACGAGGCTGATGTGCTCAGCCGCGCCAAGTCGCTCATCGTCGCCGTTAAGGCGCCGCTCGCCGAGGTCAAGTCCACACAGGAAAAGGTGCTCGAGCAAAACGCCGACTACCTGTCGCGTGGAGCATTGAAGCAGCTTGAGGACCGCAACAAGCGCGAACTCAACGCGCGCGAGCGTTCGGGTATTATGGAAGCGCTGGCGAGCGCGCGGACGCTCATGCGCGACGTGCTGCTGACGCTTCAGGACGAGGCGGCCGACGTCGTGAACGAAGACGTGCGCGACACGATCGGGCGGCTTGCCGCCGCGACGAATGTTGCGGGTGCCACCCGGGCGCTCGAGGCGGTCGCGACCGCCGAGCGCAACATCGCCAGAAACGTTACTCCCCAGCTGGCCATCGAGGTCATGCTGTTCGATATCAGGAAGGCACTGAAATGCCGTTAGTCGTACCCGTTAAGTTTACCTACGCCTCGCGCGACCTGTGGTTTGATCCGCAGGATCTGGATATCCTCGAGGCCGATTATGCCATTTGCTCCACCGAGCGCGGAACCGAGATCGGCCTGGTCACGGCCGATCCCTTTGAGGTGCCGCAAGACGAGATCGGTCAGCCGCTCAAGCCCGTGCTGCGCGTGGCGAGCGACATCGACCTGCAGCTTGCCGACGACCTGGCCATCCAGGGCGACGAGGCCATGGTCGATTTCCGTCGTCTGGTCAAAGAGCTCGACCTCGAGATGAAGCCGGTCGGCGTCGAGTACCTGTTTGGCGGCGAGAAGGCTGTGTTCTACTTCGCGGCCGAGGAGCGCGTCGATTTCCGTCAGCTCGTCAAGGACCTGTCCTCGACGCTGCACATTCGCGTCGACATGCGCCAGATCGGCGTGCGCGACGAGACCCGCCTGGTGGGCGGCTATGCCCAGTGCGGCCAGGAGCTCTGCTGCACGCGCTTTGGCGGACAGTTTGAGCCGGTTTCGATCCGCATGGCAAAGGAGCAGGACCTGCCGCTCAACTCGTCCAAGATTAGTGGCGTCTGCGGCCGCCTGATGTGCTGCCTGCGCTACGAGTTCGAGGCGTACAAGGACTTTAAGAGCCGCGCGCCCAAAAAGAAGACGCTTATCGATACGCCGCTTGGCAAGGCGCGCATCCAGGAATATGACACGCCGCGTGAGCAGCTGGTGCTGCGCCTGGAGAACGGCAAAGTCTTTAAGGTCAACCTGGCCGATATGACGTGCTCGGAGGGTTGCAAAAAGAAGGCCGCCGAGCAGGGCTGCAACTGCCGCCCCGACTGCGTGACGCGCGACGTGCTCGAGCGCATCGAGTCGCCCGAGATGCGTCTGGCGCTCATGGAACTCGATCGCGAAAACGGCGTCGACGTGGGCGATGGCCTGTCGAGCGCCGATCGTCTGGCCGGCACATCGATGCCCAAGCGCCGTCGTCGCGATGCCGAATCCGATGCTCGCACCGCTCAGGGCCAGGGCGAGGGCCGTGGCCGTGGAAAGGGCCGCGGCAAGGCCGAGGCGCCCGAGACCGAGGGAGCAGCCGATGGCCGTCGCCGCCGCAAGCGCACGGCGTCCGTCGACAATGGCGAGGCCGCGGGTAAGAACGCTTCCCGCGAGCGCGAGGCTCAGCAGCCCCAGCAGCAAAATCGCGGCGGTGGCATGAACCCCACGCGCCGTCGTCGCCGTCACCTGTCGAGCGAGGAGCGCGAGGACGCCTTCCGC
>CABVCF010000028.1 GCA_902496775.1 uncultured Collinsella sp. | reverse complement strand
ATACTCATGGAAAACCTCCCATTTCCCGATGTCCAAGAAATGGGAGGCAGTTCACAGGCACTTTTGTGGTGGTTTTTGTTTTAGGCGGAGGGGAAGGCCTTGGTGAGACCGGCGCGCGTCTGCGTGTCGGTCTTTTGGTAGATAGAGCTCAGGTGGCGCTGTACCATGCGCATCGAGATGCCGAGTTCCTCGGCGATTTGCTTGAGCGGGCGTTCGTCCTGTGTCACGGCTATGAGCACGTCAACTTCGCGTGGGGTGAGAGCGTGGTTGGCGATGAAGGCCTGGCGTTGCTCTTCGATGCTCGGCGCAGCGAGCGCTTTCTCGGCTCGTTGCTGGTGTTCGCGCTCCTGCTCGGTTTGGGGCAGGCGGAACAGGCCCGCAGCTACAAACGCCACACTTGCCGCCACAAGCAGCATGAGCGCGCCGATCATGATGATGGCGACATTGCCCGAGGTCACAAGTGCCAGCGAGATGCCCGACGTAGTGAACGCGCACACGTTGTTGGCTGCGCGGCCCATGCCAGCCCACAGTGCGGGCGTATGCATGCGCGGCGCCAGCTGTGTAAAGTTGGCAGTAAAGAACGTGACAAAAAAGCCCGAGCTCAGGTAAAAGACGACAAGGCCCAGGTTGGGATCGGCACCGGCTTCCACAGCCAAGATTGAGATGGTGGAAAGTACCGTGACGCCGAGCATGATGAGGCCCATGTAGCGACGCTCGGCAAGATCAAAGACGATACCGGCGACGAGACCGCTCGCCGCCAAAAAGAGGCGCGGCCAGGTCTGTACGGCGATGGTGCCGTGGGCGTTGGAGAACGTGACGACGTTGTCGAGCGTCGAGAACAGGCAGGCGAGAATCACGACGAGCGCGATACTCCAGCACGCCTGCTTGGCGAGGGCGTGCGAGGGCTCGGCAAAGGGATTGATGGCGGGGCTGGAACTCTCGGCAGCCTTTTGGGGAACGACGCTGAGGGCGGAGATGCAGATCGTTGCCGCGCCAAGAATGATGAGCTCGACGATGCCACCGCAATCAATCAGGTTGACGACGAACTGCATCAGGATGCCCGCGGCATAGGCTGCTCCTGCGCCGGTGGCGAGTTTGGGGTCATCCTGGAATGCCAACGAAAAGGCATGGTGCGCTGCGGCGCCCAGTAGGCCGAGTCCGAGGAATGAGAGGCATCCCAGAATCTCGAGCGCAAGCGGGCTCGTGGGGGACTGAATCTGAGTCAACCCCAAGATGGCGATGGGAACGGCGGCGCTGACAACTGCCTGAGGCCGGCCTTTGCGCTGTGCGAGCCCAAGCAGCGGCGCATATCCGATAAAGCCGATGACGCTGGCGCCAAGGATGAAGCCCTGCGCAATTACAACACGCTCGGCACCGGCGAGCAGCCCGACATTGACGTCGAAGCGAAACTCGGCGGCAAGGAAGGCGAAGGTGAAGAGCGCGAGTGCCAGAAGCGCGTTGATTTTAGACCTGCTCAGGTTCAAGGACGGTCCTTTGGGTGGACGAATAATCGTGTCCTCGATTGTAGCGTTCCCGGGACGAGTGTGGCGATGGCGAAATCATATTGAATTAAACCGCAGGTAGAGGCCTAGGTTCACATCTACGAACCTAGGCATATGGAGTCATTTGGCACATCTTGGTGGTATGTCCCTACGACCAAGGAGGCCGTTATGTACGGAAGCCACTTTGACAAGCAAACCCAACGCGAGCGTACCTGCTCGCTGGTTCACGGTACCTGGCGTTGTGTGGGTGCCAAAATCGCTTGCGCTGGTGCGTGTGCGCTTATGGTCGGCCAGCTGCTGCTGCCGAGCGTGGCTCTGGCGACGGAATGCGCCGATCCCGCCGCCGGGACGGATGAGGTTGCCGCGGCTCCGGTGACGCCGACGGTTGCGGAGGATACGGCTGCAACGACCGCATCAGCTGCTTCGACCGCGCCTGCAACCGATGCTGCTCCGGCGGCGCAAGCCACCGTTGAGCCTCAGCAGACAATCCCAGCCGATGCCGCCAATGAGTCTAGCGGTGCTGCGCTCGCTGGGCAAAACGCTTCTGGCGACGACAACGCCGCCATGCCGGCGAGCAACGCCATCATGCCCTGCGGTGTGACCGATGTTGTTGGCGGCAGCGACGTTAGGGTCAATACGACCGTGGTTCCCCGCTACACGGACTGCGCGCTTCCGAGCAATGTCACACTCGAAAAGGGCCAGTCGTATACCTATGATTTTCCCGATGTTGAGGGCGGCATTCCAGAAACGCTTGCGAGCGAAGTCGTCGAGGTTAAGTACTACAGGGCCGATGCCGCTTCGGGCATTCTGGTCGAAGTTCAGGATGCGTCCATGTCCGACGTGACGGCTCGCTTCGAACCCGTTGGCAATCACATGAGGCTGACGCTGACCTTTACGGGTGGCGCGGCAGGCGGCTCGTATCGACTCACGCGCAATGAGGCTCTCTATATTGGCACGGCACTGGAGTATACCGGAACTGACTATGAAGGCAGCTCGACTATCCTCAACGAAACCAGGTACGATTATTACCTCCGCTACGCCATCAATAGCGAAATTACGCTCGTTGCGTCAGAAAACGAAGCCCTCCATAACCTGAACGTCAACGACGTGAAGACCAACTACGCGCCCGGCGAGGCGCCCCGCGCGACCGCGACGATTCCCGCTGCTGACGCCGACAAGTACGAGATCGCCTACGAGTGCTGGGAGGAGATGGATGGCAGCGACCCCGCGGAGCTCACGCCCGTTGCCTTCTGGTATTCCGACCCCGCCAAGTATCCGACGGGCGCGAGGAGGATCGAACACTTCGAAGAGGGCAAGTTCTACATGTATTCCGTCGAGCTGAGGCTCAAGGGCGACAATACCGTGGGCAATGACTGCATGATGTACGTCAACGGCCATTGGACGCACCACATCAAGACCGTCAACGGCGTCTTCGCGCCAAACGCTGACAATATGCTGTGCGAGCAGCCGATCGACGAATGGCGGGCCATCGACGTTATCGAGATCAACGGCGCCACGACCACCTTCAAGGCAGGCGATAAGCCGGTCTTTACGGCGAATGTTCCGACGGGCTCCAACTTCCTTCCTCAGTGTGAGTACTGGACGGGTAGCGACGGCAGCGAAGTGAACTCTCAGGAGTTCTGGGATCAGAACATCACGAACCACATCGACGCCTTTAAGCCTGGCGTGACCTATCGCTACGGTATCTACCTCAAGCCCGCGCGCGGATTCTACTTTACGCCCAACACCAAGCTGGTGATCAACGGCCAGGAGTGCGGCTACCAGATGGGCGAAGCGAGTGTAGTTGATCCCGAGAGCGGCTGTATCTTCACTCTGTGGCTCAACACCGATTTGACCTTTACGCCTGAAGCCACGCCGACTCCCGATCCGCAGCCTACGCCGGATCCCAATCCGACGCCGCAGCCCGAGGTCAAGCCCGAAACCAAGCCTGAGACGAAACCCGAGACCAAACCCGCGGCTAAGCCGGCCACGACAACCGCCACGACCAAGACGGTTGAGAAAGCCGCGCCGACCAAGAAGGGCGATGCTGTCCTGGCTACCACGGGAGATACCACCGTAATGACGGTCACCGCCCTAGGTATCGCTGGCGCAACCGTTGCCGCTGCCGGCATCGCCGCAACCAAGCGCCGCAAGCGTTAGGTTTTGGCGGCGGCGCCCATCCTCGGCTTTAGCAAAATCTCAATCTGTAACACCAAGCCAGTCAAAACGGCTCTAGATGTTACAGATTGAGATGAACCGAATGGCCGCCAATCTAATGTCTCGATCTGTAACACCAGGCGGGGAATTTGACCTCTAACTGTTACAGATCGAGACAAACTGGCCGGCCGAGTCCAGAACCACCGCAAAGGTGCCTGTCCCCTTTGCGGTGGTTTGCGCAGGTAGAACGGTAGGTTCGCATATATGAACCTACCGTTCGCTTTGTTTTTGAACAACGATTACGCTGGATGACTTTTGGTTTGCAGGAAAGGAACGACCATGAGGTGGACTACTGCTCGAGCGCTTTGCCGACGGCTGACGGTTGCCACGGTGACCCTCGCGATGGTGACGGGTTCGTTTCCCGCGGGCGCGTTTGCTGAGGCCCTCAACACCGACGGCACTTTTGTGCAGACGGATGACGGCCAAGCAGCCGACGCCGCTCCCGCCGATTCGGCTGACGCCCAAACGTCAGACTCTGCTTCCGCCGACCCCGCGCCCGATGCCGGCGCCGCCGACCCCACAGTGCTCGATAGCGGTGATACCCCTACGCCCCCGCCCTCCGAGATTGCATCGGCGGCGGGCCTAACGGGCGCCGGGCAGACCGAGAGCACACCTGCGGGTACGCTCGCCACTGATCTTGTCGAGGGCAAGGAACTCGCCGAGCAGCAGAAGCAGGAGGAGACCGCCGAAGCCGAAGCAACCTGGAATGAGGATCTTGGGCTCTGGATGACCTCGAAGGGCGCTACGGGCGTAAAAGGCGAATACGATGATGGCTACGTGGCCGGCGAGCAGACTCCTGCGCAGTACTACTTCTCGATCGATAGCCTCACCAACGAAATTTCTATCGAGTATGGCGACGCGGGCATTACCACGTTGGAGGTGCCCTCGACCATCGACGGCAAAAATGTCGTGAGTCTTAAGGGCATGGGAAACGTTGCGCTCACATCAATTACGTTTGCCCCCGATTCGCATATCCGCTCTGTGGGCGGTTTGGGCGGCAGCAGCATCAAGGAAATCGCACTGCCCGATTCGGTTGAGGAACTGGGCTGGAATGCGTTTACCGGAAGCAAGACACTTCACACGGTGACCTGGCCCAACAACGCGGCCTTTACCACGATTCCCGAGCAGGCCTTTGAGGGCTGCGAACAACTTGACGACAATGTGGTGGCAACGCTGCCGCCTTCGGTTAAGACTATCGACTATCGCGCCTTCGCCAATTGCGGCGTACCGCAGTTCTATGTCTCGGACACAACGGTACTCACCTTTACGCAGATCAACGTGCCGGGCACGGTGGAGCGGATTGAGCGCTATGCCTTTGACGGGTGCTCGCATGTGTCGTCGGTGACGATTGGCGATGGTGTCAAATCTATCGGGGCGCTCGCGTTCGCCTCTCTTGATCCTGCGATTGCCGGCAAAGAGATTGTGCTACCCAAAAGCGTGGAAATGATAGAGTGGGGAGCTTTTGAGAACACGAGATACGGAAACGAGACGAACCATAATGCCGTTGCCCTGCGCGTGATGAACCCCGATCTTCAGTTTGGTGAGGCGGGCTATCCGGGCGACTATAATGAGCGCGTGACAATCGATGGCGTAACGTATGCGATTCCCTTTGGTGAAGGCCAGACCATCTATGCCTATGCGACCGATTCGGCTGGCAACCCCTCGATGGTCAAAAAGCTTGCCGATGCCGTGGCCGATCGCAAGGACTCCGTCGATTCCTCGAAGCCTGCCTACACGTTTGAGTGGATGGGCGAGGCGGCCCAGGTGACGGGCAAACTTCCCCAGAGCGCGACGGCTACACTCGTGCAGGCGGGGCAGTCCACGCCGCTGGCGGTTGGCGATGACGGCAGCTTTACAGCGGACGCTCTCTCCAAGACAGCAGCCACCCTGCGCATTTCGCTCAGCGGTTACTATGACATGGTGCTGGCGCGCCCGGGCGACCAGATGACGGGCACATGGAATATCGGAGAGATTAAGGCGGAGGACTTTACCAAGATTCCGACTTCGCGCGCGATTGAACTCAATGTGGCCTATCTCGAACCGGTCGCAGGCCAGGATAAGACCGAATGCATTGAGCTCGATAGTCTCGATAACATCGATCTGACGGTGAAGAGCGGCGGCAAGACGCTTAAGCCTGCCAAGGGTGACAAAGAAAACGACTTCCGTATCCAGGGCACAGCACTCGTGGTGTCGCAGGCCATTGCCGACGGTGTCACCTATTTGATGGGTTACGAAGACGATGGCACCACGCCTATCATGAAGGCCGAGACGCCGCGCCTTAAGGCCGATTCGTACACCATCGTCGCCTTTAACAAGACGAGCTACGACATCCAAGCGACGAGCTATTCCACGTTTAGCCGCCTAGGGCTGACCGTGGGTAAGCATATCGCGCAAAAGCAGGTGAAGATTGAGGACGGCAAACAGCTCGACGTGACGCTCGACGTGCCGACGTTTGACGTGGAGACGTATCGTGTCGAGCGCGGGCTGACGGCGGGCTCGGTTATTGCCGAGTCTCCCGCAGTTACCGGCGTGGAGACCGAGCTGCGCATTCACTATGAGCTCAAGGACAGCCAGACTGCCAAGATTGAGATTCCGCTGGCCAAGGATGCCGTCGAGGATGTGTCCGCAGGCTCTCGCGAAGCCGGCGCCAGCTCCGATGCCATGTGGGCTGACACAACTTGGGAGGGCGACAACCTCGTTCTCGATATGAAGAAGGGCATGGGCGCCGATGTGTTTGTGCGCTTTAAGCCTAAGGCCGCGGGCACCTATGCCATCTCGCCACTTATTACGCTGGGCGAGGTGACATTGCCACTGGGAAGCACCACGCTTGAGGTTAGCGGATCGCGCATCGAGGTCGACAGCACCGACGTTCACAGCCTGCTGGGCAATGTGGCCTACGTTTATGCGGCGCCGGGCAAGAGTGTGCAGCTCACCGTGGGGACGGGCTCGTCGGCTGCAAAGTACACCGGTAAGACCAACAAGCTGGGCCGTGCCAAGATTGAATACGACCTGCCGCAGGATACGCTTGCCGCCGAGCGTGTGACGCTCGAAGCGCGCGTGGGCTCGACCGATGTTGCCGCCGCTGCTGCCGAGGTAACGGCTCGCAATTATGTGCGCTATGTTCCGGGTGCTTCGGTCTGGAACTTTGATGTGACGTATCGTGGCGGTACGCAAAACCTGGTCAAGGACGGCAAGGACACCGGCAAGGGCCTGTGGACCTTCCATCATCTGCCACAAAAGAAGAATGCCTACTGGACCTTTGACATCACGCTCGAGGTGGGAAACGAAGAGGCCGCCGACACGCTCGACCTGTACGTGGACTGCGTGGATGGCAAGACGGTGACGATTCCTCTGACTCAAAAGTCGCGCGAGGGCACCCGCGTGCGCTATGCGGCGGAGTATGTGGACGAGGGTTACCTTAAGCTGCTTAATGAGCTTAACAAGGCGAATGACTCGACCTATGTGAACTGCGGCAACTTTGAGCAAATCTTTATGCCGCAGACCTACCGCATCTCCAATGCCCAGCTTATGACCATGCTGAGTTTTGACGCCAAAGCTTCGGCCAAAAAGCATTCCGCCGCGGCCGAGGAGCGCCAGCAGGAGTTCTCGAATGCCGTGCAGCAGTGGCACGAGTATATGATGGATAACTCGTTTAATGATGTCGACGAGGCCTTTAACGACGCGATTGACCAGATGGTCGCCGATGCGTTTGCCGAAGAGGACAAGGACGGTAAAGAGGACGAAGCCCAAGGTGGAGCTGCGCGTAAGGCTCGTCGCGCCCCTGCCGCCAGCGACGGCGAGGGTGATGGTGCTGGCAACGACGAGGCCGCGCAGTTTGCGGCTGAGCTCAAGGCCGCGGTCGGCGGGTCGTCGGCGCTGCTGACCCAGCAGGACGACAGCTATGGCGTCAATGTGGACAAGATGATCTTTGAGGATGCTTACGGCACCAGCGAGGATTGGTATCAGGAACTCGCGGCGGCCCAGGGCGCGAACGCTGCGGATGCGGCCGCCATCAAGGAGCTCGTCGACCATGCATCGCGAGCGGAGTTTATTGCCCAGCAGGCCGAGGATCTGGTGGGCCAGTCGATGGGTATCGGCCAGCTCAACCAATACGGAAGCTGGAATGACGCAACCGCTGCGGCGCTCAACAAGTGTGCGGGCATTAAGGCTAGCGAGTACAACGGCCAGTCGACGAGCGGGTTTAACGATTTGGGCCAGGTGCTCGGCAGCTCGCTGAGCTACAAGGCGGCTGATGACGATACCGTCAAGGGCTTTAAGGTCGCCGCGCCCGATGGCGAGCAGACGGCCTATATCGAGTCGGAATTTATCGAGAACTCCAATAACAACAAGAACCAGGCGCTTCTGTTTAACTCGATCGCCATGCAGTGCGACATTCTGGACAACCTGTACGACAACTGGAATGTGGTCCATAGCCTCAACAACTCCAAGGTGCGCGGATGGCTCATGGCCTGGAAGCTCAACGGCGACATGAGCGCCCATATGAAGCTCATCCGCACGATCCGTTCGCTCAAGAGCTATAAGATCGAGTGCGAGATGTTCGGACAGGTCTTTAAGACCGACGCGTGGAAGGCGGCCGGCCAGGCGTTTCCCGCGGCGACCCAGGGCATCGGCATCTTTACCGGCATTTACGGCGTGAACGATGCCAGCAAGAACTGGGAGAACGTGAACGTCCGTATGCAGAAGGTGAAGGGCGAGCGCGAGGGCTATGAGCTTCAGCATACGCGCTTGCTTGCCAAGCCCGAGAAGACCGAGGACGACTGGAAGTGCATTTACGCGCTGCGTGACGCCATGGAGAAGGCGCGTGCGTTTGAGGATCTGCTGTATCGCCAGCTCTGCCACGATAGCACCGATGTGGCAGTGGGCTCCATTATGACAATCGCCGGCGTGCTGACGGCCGGTTCGGCGGGGACCGTGGTGGGCGCTGCCTATGATGCGGCTTCGACCAGCGTAGGTTCGGAGCGCGCGATTAAGCTGACCAACGCCGAATGCGCCTACGATGTTGCCTGCGAGCAGGTGGAGCGCGCGTGCCAGAATCGTATTACGGTCAACTGGGGCGAGCTGACCGATGCCGAGGTCTACAAGGCCAACAAGGACGGCTTGATCTCGGACGAGAAGATGCAGTCGATCTTCGAGGCACGTTATCGCAATGTGGCTGCCAAGGCTGCACCCGACCCTGCGGGCGTGGTGTACGAGGGCCTGCTGTCCAATACGGTTGAAGGCGCGACGGTTGAGCTGTGGAGTGCCGACGATGCGGCCGGTACCAATGCGGCGCGTTGGGATGCCGAGGAGTATGAGCAGGACAATCCGCTTGCAACGGGTGCGGACGGTGCATACAACTGGAATACGCCGACCGGCTGGTATCAGGTGCGCGTGACCAAGGACGGGTATGAGGAGGCGCGTTCGGCTTGGCTGCGCGTGCCGCCGATTCAGACTGAGGTGAACATTGGCTTGGTGTCGACGACGGCGCCCGAGGTGGCTTCGGCCCATGCCTATACCGATTGCATCGAGGTTGAGTTTGCGCAGTATATGGATGCGAGCGACGATGCCCTGGTCGCATTGTGCGCGCAGGGCTTGGGCGACGTGACGTATACGTGGCTCGACAAGCAGGACGATCCCAATGGCAAGCCGCTGTCGCGCGTGCTGCGTATTCGCTATGCCGATGCGCGTGAGGCGGGCTCGACGGTGGCGTTTGAGCTCGACGGTGCTCGCAACTACGCCGGCAAGGCCATGGCGCGCTGGGCAAGTGGCGAGCTTGTCGTGGGCGTTCGTGCCGACAAGCTCAAGCTCAACGTGGAGCAGGCCGTGACCATGCTTGAGGGCAGTGACTTTGAGCTGGTGGCGCACGTGACCGATAAGGCGGGCAAGCCGTTTGCGGGCGCAAAGGTTAGTGTTGGGCTGGAGTCCTCGGCTATCTGCTCTGTCGATGCCACCCAGGCCGTGACGGGCGAGGACGGAGCGGCGACGTTTGTGCTGCATGGTGCTCTGCCCGGTTTGACGACGTTGACGGCGGCGGTGGACGGCACGGCGCTGTCCAAGCAGGTTGACGTTCGCGTGTCTGCCGAGGCAGTGCGACCGGCGCGACCGGTGGCGACGATTGGTGCGACGACGCTTGGTGCATGGTCGCCCAAGGAGAACTACATTACGGTGCCCAAGGGCACGAAGCTGGAGCTTTCGGCCGAGGATGGCGCGACGATTTGGTACACCACCAACGACACCTGCCCCTGCCGTGACGAAGGCCGCGTAAAGTACACCGAGCCTATTGCGCTCGATAGCAACATGTATGTGCGCATTGCGGCACAGCGCCCTGGCATGTCATACAGTGAGTATTCCGAGCGTCTGAACATTACGATTACGGTGACCGATGAGGCGGCGCCTGAGCCGACGCCCGAGCCGGACCCGACGCCTGGCGACGGCGAGCAGGGCGGCGGTGCGGATGGCTCTGACGGCACCGGGGTACCTGCGGACGGCTCGGCTTCGACGACGACCACGGTGGCGACGAACAAGTCCAAGGGTAAGGGCAAGAATGGCAAGAAGTCCGGTGGCACGGAGCTTGCCGGCACGGGTGACTCCGCCGCGATGACAGTCGCCGCCCTGGGCATCGCCGGCGCAACCGTTGCCGCGGCAGGCATCGCTGCGACCAAGCGCCGCAAGCGTTAGGTTTTGGCGACAGCGCCCATCCTCGGCTTTAGCAAAATCTCAATCTGTAACACCAAGCTGCCCAAAACGGCTCCAGGTGTTACAGATTGAGACGAACTGTTCAGCCGCTAACCTAACGTCTCGATCTGTAACACCAAGCGAGGAATTTGGGCTCTAACTGTTACAGATTGAGACAAAGCGGGAGGGGCGGCTGGCGCAATATCTCGATCTGTAACAACTACAAGGCTCAACGGGCTCCAGGTGTTACAGATCGAGACAAAACGACCGACCAGGCCCCCAACCACCACAAAGGTACCTGTCTCCATCGTGATGGTGGGACGGCCGGCATAGAAAAAAGTCCCCGCCGGGCGTGTGCTCGACGGGGACTTTGCCGTTTGATGGCTAGCGCTGTAGGTGATTACTCACCCAGCAGGCTCTTGGTGATCGAAGCGGCGGCCTTCTTGCCGGCGCCCATCGCCAGAATGACCGTAGCGGCACCGGTGACGATGTCGCCGCCGGCCCAGATGCGGGGATCGGTGGTCTGGCCGGTCTCCTCGTCGGCAACGATGTAGCCCCACTTGTTGAGCTCCATCTTGCCGCCGATCTTCTTTGCGAAGGGGTTGGCGTTGGTGCCGATAGCCGAGATCGCGACGTCGCAGGGGATCTCCTCGATGGCGCCCTCGATGGGCACCGGACGACGGCGGCCGGACTCGTCGGGCTCGCCGAGCTCCATCTTCTGGACCTTGACGGCGCACACGGAGCCGTCCTCGCCAGCGACAAACTCGAGCGGGGAGACGAGCGGCAGAACCTCGACGCCCTCGGCCTTGGCATGGTGCAGCTCAGCGCGACGGCAGGGCATCTCGTCCTCGGTACGACGGTAGGCGATGATGGCGTGCTCGGCGCCCAGGCGCTTGGCGGTACGGACGGCGTCCATAGCCACGTTGCCGCCACCAAAGACGACGACGTTCTTGCCGTGCTTGGTGGGGGTGTCGTACTCGGGGAACTTGTTGGCCTTCATCAGGTTCACGCGGGTGAGGTACTCGTTCGCGAAGAAGACGTTGGGCAGGTTCTCGCCGGGGACGTTGAGGAACTTGGGCAGGCCAGCGCCGGTCGCCACATAGATGGCGTCGAAGCCCTGCTCGAACAGCTCCTCGGCCGTGGCCATGTTGCCCACGACGGAGTTGTACTCAAACTTGACGCCCATGTCCTCCAGGCCGTCAATCTCGCGCTTGACGACCGCCTTGGGCAGACGGAACTCGGGGATGCCGTAGACCAGCACGCCGCCGCCGGTAAAGAAGGCCTCGAAGACGGTGACGTCAAAGCCGTTGCGGGCGAGCTCGCCGGCGCAGGTGATGCCGGACGGGCCGGAACCGACGACGGCGACCTTCTTGCCGTTCTTGGGAGCCATCTTGGGCGTGGAGGCGAGCTCGGGGCGGTCACCCAGGAAGCGCTCGAGCTGGCCGATGGCCACGGGCTCGGACTTCTTACCACGGATGCACTTACCCTCGCACTGGTTCTCCTGCGGGCAGACGCGACCGCAGATGGCGGGAAGCATGGAGTCCTCGCGGATGGTATCGAGAGCGCCGCCGAAGTCCTTCGCGCGGATCTGCTCGATAAAGCGGGGGATGTTGATGTTGACGGGGCAGCCCTCAACACAGAACGGCTTCTTGCAGTTGAGGCAGCGCTCGGCCTCGGCCAGCGCCATCTCCTCGGTGAAGCCCTTGTCGACGGGGCGGAAGTCGCAGGCGCGCTCGGCAGCCGGCTCCTCGTTATCGGGGGTGCGGGGCGACTTCATATCGGCAACGAAACGACCGTTAACTAGTGGCATGCGCAGCTCTTTTCCTCATAGGCCTTGAGGGACTCGCCCTCTTCGGAACGGTAAGCGGCCTGGCGGGCACGAAGGTCATCCCAGTCGACCAGGGTGGCATCGAAGTCGGGGCCGTCGACGCAAGCGAACTTGGTCACGCCGCCCACCTCGACGCGGCAGCAGCCGCACATACCGGTGCCGTCAACCATGATGGGGTTGAGCGACGCGGTGATGGGGGTGTCGTACTTCTGGGCGGTGAGGGTCGAGAACTTCATCATCGGAACGGGGCCGACGCAGAAGACCTGGCTCACGGCCTTGTCCTGCAGCAGGCGCTCCAGCGGAGCGGTGACAACGCCCTGCTCGCCGTAGGAGCCGTCGTCAGTGGTGATGTGGATGTGGTCCTCGTCGAGGAGCTCGCGGAACTGGTCCTCCATAAGCAGGAGGTCCTTGGTGCGGGCGCCCATGATGGCGTGCACCTCGTGGCCGGTCTCGACCAGGTGCTTGGCGACCGGGAAGGCAATTGCCAGGCCGACGCCGCCGCCAATGACGGCGCAGGGGCCCTCAGCCATCTCGGTGGGAACGCCCAGCGGGCCCACGACGTCGCGCAGCGACTCGCCGGCCTCGTAGGTGGAAAGCATCTCGGTGGTCTTGCCGATCACCATGAAGATGAACTCGACCCAGCCCTCGTCACCGTTCCAACCGGCCAGGGTAAACGGGACGCGCTCGCCCGTCTCGTTGGCGCGAACCATGAGGAACTGTCCAGCGTGCGCATGTTTGGCGATTGCAGGCGCCTCGATGCGGAACTTGAACACCTTCTCCGAGAACTGCGTCTTCTCCAGGATCTTATACATAGAACCCCTCTCTTGTTAGGGCCGCCGAACCGTGCCTCCACGGAAATGGACGGTAGCCCGAGTAAAACCGTACGCGCACAGGCGTTGTGCAGACATACGGTGCAAATTATACCCTCATGGACATGTCACTTACGTGTGTCTTCGGCGGTTGGGAGCAGGGTTTATCCACTTTGGCCTACCAAAGGGGGAGAGGTTTATTTTGGTCGGTTTTATCAGGTAAAACGGCAAAGGGGGCCGGCCTCGCGCTTCGGTGAGGCCGGCCCCCTTTGGAGCGTTGCATATGTATGGCGGCACAGGGTTTATTGCGACGCGGCCGCCGCGGCGTTTCCGCATATAAAACCTGCCAAAATAAACCTGTCCCTAAATAGTAGGTTCTAGTGCTTGCCGTTGGCGGAGGCGGCACCGTTGACGTGGTCGCGGGCATAGATCACGCCGTGGACGATTGCCAGGCCGGCGGCGTCGGCGGCGCGAGCGCAGGTGTCCTGGAAGTCCTCGGCCTCGCGGGCGCGCAGCTGCTTTAGCACATAGTCGGCGACGGCCATCTTGCCGGGAGGGTTGCCGATGCCGGTGCGGATACGGCTGAAGTCGCGGCTGCCCATCTTGTCGATGATGGAGCGCAGGCCATTGTGACCGGCGTGGCCGCCGCCTACCTTAACACGTACGTCGCCGGCGGGAATGTCGAGCTCATCGTGGATCACGAGCAGCTCCTCGGCCTTGATTTTGTACTCGCGGCAAAGCTTGGAGATGGGGCCGCCCGAGGTGTTCATGTACGACTGCGGCTTGACCAGCACAATCTGGCGCTTGCCGCCCTCTTCCTCGGCATCGTTGATATTGATGAGCGCGACCTCGGCGCCTGCCTGGTTTTTCCAGTACGTGACGCCGGCCTGACGGGCCAACTCGTCGATTGCTTTGAAACCTGCGTTGTGGCGGGTCTCGGCATACTCATCGCCAGGGTTGCCAAGCCCGGCAACCATGCGAATCTTAAGCGGCTGTGCAGCTGCCATATTTGTCCCTTCGTTACATAAATAGTTCAATCAACGACAAAGGCTACCACGCCCGCCGAATGCGAGGCTTTGCTTCAGCGAAATCCCACCAGACAAAAGCACGGCCGCGGCAGAGCGAGCCGCCGGAACAGAAGAAACCCCCGCGCGACCTTTGCGAAGCAAGGGGGAGCGCGGGGGTTTCTTCTGTTCCGGCGGCGATGCGCCGGGTTGCAAGGACGATGCGACTACAGCGCGAAGTCGCCGCCGACGAGCGTGGAGACGGGCTCCTCGTGGTAAACGGCGGAGATGGCCTGAGCGAACTCCTCGGCGACCGAGATGGTCTTGATCTTGCCGCCGACCTCGACGGGAATGGCGTCGGTGACGAGGCACTCGACGATCGGGGCGTCGTTCAGACGCTCGATGGCCGGACCGGAGAAGATGCCGTGGGTGGCGCAGACGTAGATGTCGCCAGCGCCCATAGCCTTGAGCTCTTTGACGTTGGCGCACAGGGTGCCAGCGGTGTCGATCATGTCGTCGTTGATGATGCAGGTCTTGCCCTTGATGTCACCGATGATGCCCATGACCTCGGCGGCGTTGTGGCGCGGACGGCCCTTGTGGGCGATGGCCAGGTCGCAGCCGAGCATGTCGGACAGCTTCTTGGCGGCCTTGGCGCGACCCACGTCGGGGGAGACGACAACCAGGTTGTCGGTGTCGAAGTGCATGTCGTTGTAGTACTGGCCAAACAGCGGCAGCGCGGACAGGTGGTTAACCGGGATATCAAAGAAGCCCTGGATCTGGCCCTGGTGCAGGTCGAGGGTGATGATGCGATTGACGCCGGCGCGCTCGAGCAGGTTGGCGACGAGGCGGGCGGTGATGGGCTCGCGCGGGCCGGCCTTGCGGTCCTGGCGGGCATAGCCGTAGTGGGTGATAACGGCGGTGATGGAGCGGGCGGATGCGCGCTTGGCAGCGTCGGTGGCGATGAGCAGCTCCATGAGCATGTCGTTGACGTTGCCGCCGGCCACGGACTGAATCAGGAAGACGTCGGCGCCGCGGACGGTCTCGTCGTAGCGGGCGTAAATCTCACCATTGGCGAACTGCTTTAGCGTAAGGCCCGAAAGCTCGACCCCAAGGTACTCAGCAATCTTCTGAGCGAGGGGACGGTTGGAGGAACCGGAATACACGCGGATGGACTTGCGCATATTCTCCGACTTCTCGGGATCATTAATCGGCATTACCCTTCTCCTTTATACATCGAATGCCATATAGATGCCTTTTTGCATTGTAACCGCGCGGCGGGGTTTATCGAGTCTTGATAACGTCTTTACCGTCAACGGACACGAACCGACCACTCATCCGGTTGCGCAGGTCACGATAGAAAAAGGAGCCGCCCCCCATGGGAACAGCTCCTTTTGTGCTTGATAAAACGTTATGCTTCGTCGTCCTCGTGCAGACGGCGGCGGTAATCGGCGGCCCAGCCCTCAATGTTTACCTGGCGGGCACGACCCAGGCCAAGTGCGTCGGCCGGGACCGGCTCGGTGATGACGGAGCCGGCGGCCACGAGCGCGCCGTCGCCGATCTGGGCGGGCGCGACCATCATGGTGTCGGAACCGATGAAGGCGTCCTTGCCGATGACGGTCTTGTGCTTGTGCACGCCGTCGTAGTTGCAGGTGATGGAGCCCGCGCCCACGTTGACGCCGGAGCCCATGGTGGTGTCGCCGATGTAGGACAGGTGCGGCACCTTGGAGCCCTCGCCGATCGTGGACTTCTTGATTTCCACGTGCGTGCCGGCCTTGGAGCCGTCGAGCATGTGGGTGCCCGGGCGCAGGTAGGCGCGCGGGCCGCAGTCGACGCCGTTCTCGATGACGGCCTCGATGGCGATGGTCTCATCGATGGTGCAGCCGCTGCCGACGGTGGTGTCGGTGAGGCGACTGTTGGGGCCGAGCTGGCATTCCTCGCCCACGGTGACGTGGCCGATCAGATGCGTCTGCGGCCACACGACGGTGTCGCGGCCGATAACGGCGTCGGGGCCGATCCAGGCCTGCGTGGGGTCGATGAAAGTAACGCCCTCGGCCATCCAGTGCTCGTTGATGCGGTCGCGCGCGATGGCGGTGAGCTGCGCGAGCTGGATGCGGCTGTTGACGCCCAGGCCGTCGCGGTAGTCATCGCAGTGGAAGATGGAGACTGCCTGGCCGTGGCCTTTGAGGATCTCGAGCATGTCGGGCAGATAGTACTCGGACTGCGCGTTGTCGTTGCCGATCTCGTCGATGTGCGCGGCGAGCTGCGCGCCGTCGAAGGCGTAGCAGCCGGCGTTGCACTCGAGCAGCGTGGCGGCCTGTTCGGGCGTGCAGTCCTTCTGCTCGATGATGCGCTCGATCTGGCCGTCGGCGCCCAGCTTGATGCGGCCGTAGCCGAAGGGATCGGGCGGGGTCATGGTCATGACGGTGCAGGCGAGCTCGCCGGTGGCGACGGTCTGCGCGAACTTGGCGACGGTGTCGGCGGTGATGAGCGGCAGATCGCCGTTGAGCACGACGACGGGGCCTTGCGCGATGCCGCAGGCCTCGAGCGCGACCTTCACGGCGTGACCGGTGCCCAGGCGCTCGGTCTGCTCAACGCACTCGACCTTGGTGGCGCTGCTGGCGTAGGCGCCGTCGATCAGGGCGCGCATCTCGTCGGCGTGGCTGCCGATGACGACCACGACGCGGCTGCAGCCGGCCTTGATGGTGGCGTCGACGATCCACTGGACCATGGGCTTGCCCAGGATTTTGTGCGAAACCTTGCAGTGGTTCGACTTCATGCGGGTGCCCTCGCCGGCAGCGAGGATAATTGCGGTTGCGTCCATGTGATCTCCTGTTACGTTATAGAGACGTGTGTTTGGAAACGATACACGGCGCAATATGATACCGCAGGCATATGTTGAGCGCGTAGCGATTGGTTTGCGGCGGTTGAGGCTTGCGCCACCGGCGTGGCGTTTGCGCTGCTTGCGTGCGGCGTTGGCGGTGCTGCGGAGCTGTCGTTTGAGCGAGGGGACGGGGGTGCCCGTGGACAACATACGAGAGGAGTTTGGCGGCGAGCCCGTCGCGGCATTCTCGATGTCGCATCCGGCTGTGCCGGCACTCTATATAGTGCTGACGCTGGGGCTCACCATGTTCTCGATGCAACCGGTGCTGATCGCGCTGTCGCTTGCGGGCGGGCTGGCGTACGGGCTTGCGACGCGCGGTGCTGCGCGCACGTTGGGGGCGCTTCGCTGGCAGTTGCCGGTGATTTTGATTATCGCGCTGGTCAATCCGCTGTTTAGCGCCTCGGGCTCGACGGAGCTGTTCCGTATTGGCATGCGCGCGGTGTATCTGGAAAGCATGGTATACGGCCTGTGCATGGGCGGGCTGTTTGTGGCGAGCGTGCTGTGGTTTGAGGCCGCGGCGTCGATGCTCGAATACGACAAGGTGCTCGCACTGTTAGGCAACGCCGCGCCGGTGATCGCGCTTATGATCTCGATGTGCATGCGGCTTATCCCACAGTTTTTGTGCCGCGGCCGCACGGTGCTGGCGGTGCAGGACGCGATTGATGTACCGGGGCGTGCGCCGGCCGACCCCGTGCGCTCGCGCTTGCGGGCATCGAGTGTGTTGATGGGCTGGGGCATGGAAGATTCGCTGGAGCGCGCGGACGCGATGCGCTCGCGCGGGTGGGGTGCCGCGACGCGTCGTACGACGTATGCGCGGTATCGGCTGGGGCGCAGTGACGTTGCCGCGCTGGCCGGGCTCGTACTGTTTGGCGCCGCCGCGGTGGCGGTGGCGTGGACCGCGACGACGCAGTATTCGTTTTATCCGCAGCTCTCGGTGCCGGCGCCGTGGCTGGGCTATGTCGTGTACGCTGCCTGGATGATGCTGCCTTGCGCATTGCACGCGATTGATGAGAAGAGGTTTGGCTGATGGCTCGGTTGGATAGCTGCTCGGTAACGGGCGGGGCGTGCGGCTCCGATGTGCCTGCGATTGAGGTACGGGGTCTGAGCTTTACCTACCCCGGGGCTGAGGCGTCGGCACTCGAGGGGCTCGACTGGTCTGTTCCCCAAGGTGCGTTTGCGCTGCTTGTTGGCGGTACCGGTTCGGGCAAGTCGACGCTGCTGTCGCTGCTCAAGCCCGAGATCGTTCCAGCGGGCGAGCGCACTGGCGAACTGCGCGTGCTGGGCGAGCCCGTTGCCGACATGGACGTACGGGCATCGGCGGAGCGCGTGGGCTATGTGTTCCAGGATCCCGAGAACCAGATTGTGTGCGAAACCGTGTGGCACGAGATGGCGTTTGGCCTGGAAAACTTGGGGCTAGCACGTGATGAGATGCGCCGTCGCGTAGCTGAGACCAGCTATTTCTTTGGGCTGGAAGATTGGCTTCACCGCGATACTGACACGCTTTCGGGTGGTCGCAAACAGTTGCTGTCGTTGGCGGCCGTTCTGGCGTTGCGCCCGCACGTGCTGCTGCTCGACGAGCCCACGTCTCAGCTCGATCCCGTTGCCGAGAAGAATTTCCTGCACGCGCTGTTTCGTGTGAATCGCGAGCTGGGCTGCACGGTTGTTGTGGCGACGCATCAGCCGCGCCCAATGCTCGAATACGCGACGTGTACGTACCGGATTGAGGATGGCCGCGTGCACGAGGCGGCGGATATGGCATCTTTGGGACGCCGAGAATCGCTGTTTTCCGATGACACGTTGGGGTGGGGTGCCATCCGATGTGCAAAAAACGGAGTATTCAGCAGGCGTGAGGACAATTTGGGCTCTCTGGAGCCGCCCGGGGACGTATCGAGCGCGAAAAAAAGTTCAGAATTGGACAAATCGTCCGAATTTGTGGCGCAAACGTCGCTCGAGAACGGCTTGGAAGCCTTCTCGCGCACGGATGGAAGCAGAATACTCCAAAAAATGCACGCTGGGTCGGCTACCACCCTGTCGGAAGGTTGGTTTCGCTACGATCGAGCGTCCGGCTGGGTGTTGCGTGGGCTCGATGCGTCGTTTTCGGCCGGTGCGGTGCATGCGGTTGTTGGCGGTAACGGCTGCGGCAAGTCGACGGTGCTCTCGGTGCTGGCGAAGACCGCCAAGCTGCAGCGCGGCCGCATGGTGCGCGGAGCGGCCTCGGCGGCGCTGCTGCCTCAGAATCCCAAAGCATTGCTGGTTGCCGAGACGGTTCGCGATGAGCTGATGGAATGGGCCTCGACCTGCGGATATGACGAGAACTTGGCGCGGGAGCGTGCGGCGAGCTTGGGGTTGTCGGGTCTGGATGGACGCCATCCGTACGATCTTTCGGGCGGGCAGCGTCAACTGCTTGCATTGGCAAAACTGCTGCTAATCGGCCCCGAACTGCTATTGCTCGATGAGCCCACCAAGGGTCTAGACCTGTTCAGCCGCCGCATCATCGCCCGCGCCCTGCGTGACCATGCGAAGGCTGGCGGCACCGTCATCATGGCCACGCACGATCTGGATTTTGCCGAGCAGGTTGCCGATGACGTTGCCATGATGTTTGACGGTGAGATTGCCTGCATGGAGTCCCCGGCCGACTTCTTTGCCGACAACGTGTTCTATAGGGCGTGATGGGATGACGGACTGTCGTTTCTCGCGTTTGCTTGCAAAACTGGAGATCCCACTGTTGTTGGCGGTGCCGGCGGTGATGGCTACCGCGTTGCTGGCGGGTGTTGAGCAGGCAGCGTTGGCCATGCTGGTTGTGGTGGCGTTGGTGCTTGCGCTGTTCTTTGCGGGTTACGAGGCATCTCGTCCGGGTTTGCGCCAGATTATGCCCACGCTGGTGCTGGCGGCGCTGGCGGCGGCGGGGCGCATCCTGTTTGGGCCCATTCCCGACTTTAAACCGGTGAGCGCTATCGCCATTATCGCGGGGGCGACGCTTGGCCGTCGCAATGGTTTTATGGTTGGCGCGCTGGCGGCGCTGACCAGCAATTTCTTTTTTGGACAGGGTATGTGGACGCCGTGGCAGATGTATGCCTGGGGGCTCGTGGGATACGTTGGCGGTGCGCTGGCGTATGCGGGTGCGTTCGACCGCGCCGACGGCACCGTGCGCATGCCAGCGCTGCTGGCGTACGGCTTTGCGTCGGGCCTGCTCTATGGCATCGTGATCAACGCGTATGACATCATTGGATTTGTACAGCCGCTTACTTGGGCGGGTGCCGTGGCGCGTCTTGCCACGGCAGTGCCGTTCGATATCACACACGGCCTTGCGACCTGTGTGTTTTTGGCCGCCTTGTACAAGCCTTGGTGCCGTCGCATTAACCGTGTCGTCGTGAAATACGGGCTGTAAGGCATTTCGCGTTCCCTCACGAACTTGCGGTGGAATAGTTCTCGTTTTTGGTTATTTGCTGCCCAAACAGGAACTATTCCACCGCAACTTATAGGGGGGAGAGGGGTCACATGATCTGTTTTCCTCTGTCCCCCAGGAATTACTTGGGGCTAGAGCTCTAGCGTGAGGGTGACGGGGCAGTGGTCGCTGCCGAAGATATCGCCACGGATACCGGTGTCGCGAACGTTGGCGGCGATTGAATCACTTACCAGGAAGTAATCGATGCGCCAGCCGGCGTTGTTCTTGCGGGCATTAAAGCGGTAGCTCCACCAGCTGTAGACGCCCTCGACGTCGGGGTTTGCCGCGCGCCAGGTATCGGTAAAGCCGGCGTTGAGCAGCTCGGTAAACTTGCCGCGCTCCTCGTCCGAAAAGCCTGCGTTACCGCGGTTGGACTTGGGGTTCTTAAGGTCGATCTCCTCGTGCGCCACGTTAAAGTCGCCGCAGGTTACGACGGGCTTACCGGTCTCGCGTTCAAGTGCGCTCAAAAAGTCGCGATAGGCATCGTCCCAGGCCATGCGTACATCGATGCGCGCGAGCTCATTTTGGGCGTTAGGCGTGTAGACATCCACAAACCAAAACTTGTCGAACTCGAGCGCGCAGACGCGGCCCTCGATTGCGGCTTGGGCGACGAGCTCGGCCGCCTCGCCGGCGTAGGGTAGCAGTGCGTCGGCGTGCAGCACGCGCAGCGGTTCCTGGCGGCTAAAGACCGCAGTGCCCGAATAGCCTTTACGCTCGGCGTAGCTCCAGGTTTGGTGATAGCCGGGCAGGTCAATATCGACCTGGCCCTCCTGCAGCTTGGTCTCTTGCAGTGCCAGGATATCGACGTCGAGTTCTTGCGCGATTTGAATAAAGCTCGGGTCCTTTTTGAGCACGGCGCGCAGGCCGTTAACGTTCCACGAGGCAAAGGTGTAAGTCTGAGGCATGGTGTCCTTTCGACGGGGTTGGCAGGCTTAAGATTAGCGCAACAGGGGCGGGGGTGGGCTCCGCGCATGCCGACTTAAAGGCTGCACGCTGGGACGTCGCTCAACGCTGCCCGACCAACAAGGACGGAGGACTCATATGACGCAGGCGATAACGGACTCCAAACAGGCCTCCGCCGCGCTGGCGGAGCTGTTCGGCACCCACAAGCGCGTGGTCTTCTTTGGCGGCGCGGGCGTTTCCACGGCGAGTGGCATCCCCGATTTCCGCAGCGTGGACGGCCTATATCACCAACAGTTTGCCTACCCGCCCGAGACCATGCTCTCGCATAGCTTTTACGAGGTGCACCCGGCCGAGTTCTTCGACTTCTACCGCACCAAGATGATCGCGCTTGGCGCCAAGCCCAACCGCTGCCACACCAAGCTGGCCGAGCTGGAGCGCGCCGGCAAGCTAAATGCCGTGGTGACGCAAAACATTGACGGCCTGCATCAGATGGCCGGCTCACAGCGCGTGTTCGAGCTGCACGGATCGGTCCATCGCAACATTTGCCAGTCGTGCGGCGCGGTCTATAGCGCCGAGTGGATTTGCTCGCGCGAGCACGAGGACGCCGCGGGCGTGCCCGTGTGCCCCGCGTGCGGCGGGCGCATCAAGCCCGATGTGGTGCTCTACGAGGAGCCGCTCGATGAGCATGTGCTGACCGGCGCCGTTGCCGCCATCGCCGCGGCCGATGCCCTCATTGTGGGCGGGACCTCGCTCGTGGTGTATCCGGCGGCGGGCCTTACGCGTTACTTTACCGGCGATACGCTGGCCATTTGCAATCTTGCTCCCACCGATCAGGATGCAAATGCCGACCTGCTGATTTCTTGCGACATCGCGGCCGCGTTTGCGTTCTAGCCCGTGTGCGCGGATACAATAGAAAGACTGAGTGCAAAGCGACCCCGCCGCCAGCTCCCCAAGCTCGGCGGCGTGGGCATTTTAGGAGGATGTTCATGGCGAACGACAGCAAGACATGGCGGTGCGGAAAGTATGAGCTCAGCTTTGACCGTCCGCGCATCATGGGCGTCCTCAACGTGACGCCCGATTCGTTTAGCGATGGCGGGGAGCACTTCGACCCGGATGCCGCCATCGAGTACGGCCTGGCGATGCTCGACGCCGGCGCCGACATCATCGACGTGGGCGGCGAGTCCACGCGCCCCGGCTTTACCCCGGTCAACCCCGACGAGGAGGCTCGCCGCGTGCTGCCCGTGGTGCGCGCGCTGGCCAAGGAGGGCGCCATCGTCTCGATCGACACGCGTCATGTAGCGGTTGCCAAGGCGGCCGTGCGCTGCGGCGCCTCGATCGTCAACGACGTGACCGGCTTCACCGATCCCAAGATGGTCGAGTTTGTTAAGACGAGCACCTGCGGCGTCATCGTGATGCATGCCGGCGAGGTCGCCGCGCCCGCACGCACGCACGCAACGGTGCAGCTCGATACCTCGGCAGCGGCGTTTGTTGCCGAGAAGGCGCGCGAGGCGGCTGCCGAGGCCGCGCGTGAGGCCGAGAAGCCGGCTC
>CABVCF010000027.1 GCA_902496775.1 uncultured Collinsella sp. | reverse complement strand
CGCGCGCGGGGCGCTCCGCTACGGTACAGTGTTCATCATTGTACCTGTCTGGCGCAAAAAAGGCGCGCTCGCTGCGGCGTTACATGCCTGCAACATGAGCGTAAGGGGGAAGGCCGTACGGGGAAGAGCCGTCTGGCGCGTGTCCGGCTCGTGTTGGGTTGATTTCCGATCTCAGCCGAACACATTGAGCGGACAGGCCGTATTCTGGTACGTGCATCATCATGTCATCCCACATCTTGGATTCGGTCGATAGGCTGTGCGATGAGATTCTGTTTTTGAAGGATGGGAGGCTCATTAGAAGCATTCCGCAAGATGATGCTGCGCCGAAGTCTCCTGGATCCCATTTCGCAAAGCCTGCCGGACGCGCCGAGGGTGCGCTAAGCACGTATCGGCGACTCTACGAAAAGGGCGGGTAGAAATGCAAGTTAAAAATCTATGTGGCCAATGTGATACCGTTGAACCCGCATATCGATACCGCTCAGCCATTCGCCTCGCCCCCGTCGCACGTATCTTCATCCGGTCTGTTACTTTTAATCTAACAATTCTTTGAGGAACGTAGGTGCTTCTAAATGTACTGTCGACTTCTTCTCAAACTAATCCTAAGAGACAAGGCCGTATGGATTTGTACGCTCGTTCTCGCTGCAGCCTTTTCCGTCCCCATTGCGTTCAATTCACCCATCTACGGGCCCTTCTTTATGAAACAGGGCATGCAGAGCTTTGTCGACGCATTCAATACGCGCGCGCCCCAGGCCAGCGGCACAGACCTATCTCCAGAGCAGCAAAATGACGCGGAGCTTGCAAGATACGCGAACGCCGCCCTTGCCGCTCAAACCGACGCCGCCTTTCTCGATTCTGCCGAGAGCTACTACGCGCTCATGGGCGAAGGCTTCCAATCCGGGTCCATCGTGGGAGACCAAGAGACCAATGACGCAGCGCTCGCATATTGCCGTGCCCTGAGCAGCTCCGGCATCACGGATATCCCGGCCTCCGCAAACGACCTGCCATTCCTTTCCTTCCTGCCTTACGCCATTGCCACGGCGCCGTCTTTCCTTCCCTTCATCCCCTTCCTTCTCTCGTCGATACTCGTGCTCGGCGCCACAAGGCCCGGGACCCTGGCGGCAAAGGCGCCCGTGCCCAAATTCCGGCGCCTTATTCAGATCGTGTTTTCGATAATCGTCGCGGGGACCGCGATGCTCCTCGCCGGCCTCGCACCCGGGGGCATTTACGCCTTGGCCCTAAACGGCTTCGGGCAAATTGGGTACCCGATCGCCTTCTTCCATGACGGCGCGCTTACCACCACGACCGCGGGAAACGTCTTCACAGCCCTGCTTCTCGCGCTGCTTGCGGGCGGAACCTTGATATCCGTTTGCTCCGCCGTCCTATCGACCGCAACGAGGCGCGTCCTCGCGGGCCCCCTTACCTCCGCGCTGCTTGTCGCGGCCCCGGCATTCCCGTTACTGTCCGATTCGGCACTAGGGCATAATGCCGCGCTCAATCTCCTGCCGCTGGCCGTATTCTCGCCTATCGAGGCAACGGGTTACGTAGGATGCTTCCCGACAGAATTCATTGGCTCCGGTTCAGGCAGCGCATCGATGCTTGCCGTGGCCCTGGCATACGTCGCGGTCTTTTTTACGGTCGGCGCCGTTGCGACACGTTCCCCCAAACAGCCTGGACCCGCGAAAAAGCACCATGGGCTCGAGCTTCTAGACACGAGCGTGGGATACGGAAGCACGACGATACTTTCAATCGGGTCGCTTTTCCTGAGCCCGGGAACGGCGGCGGGCCTCGTTGCTCCCAACGGCTCGGGGAAAACCACCCTTCTTGAAGCGCTGTCGGGCCAATTTCCCACCCGCATCCGCTCGGGAAGCCTGGCGGCAGACGGAATCTGCCAACGTCGATCAGCCGAATTTGCAGAACTCGTCTACCTGAGCTCTTCGGGCAGCGCGGATCTCTATCCCACACTATCGGCCATCGAGCACCTTGCTTTCGTTAGGGAGGCGTGGAAATCGGCCGCCGACATCGACTCGCTCTGCGACTCCCTCGGAATCTCCCCATATCTCGACAAGCCGACCCGTAAACTCTCGACAGGAATGAAGCAGCAGGTAAAGCTTGCCATGGCGATAGCGACCGATTGCCCGTACCTCATCCTCGATGAACCGCTGAACGGCCTCGATCCGGGAAAACGGAAAACCTCCTGCGACGCGATGCGCAGCGAAGTGGCGCGGGGACGCAGCGTGCTCATTTCAAGCCATCTACTCGACGACCTGGCAGACCTTACCAACTCGTTCTACTTCATCGAAGCCGGCACGCTCGTGGAAAAGATCAAGTCGTCCTCGCAGACGCTCAAGCAGGAATACCTCGATACATACGAAGGAGGTGAATGACATGAAACTATTTGAACAGCTGAAGTCCAATGCGTCGCGCATGGCTGTCTACGCCATCCTCGTGGCAACGGCTTGATGCGGAATCGCGGCACCCGTCTATGCGCTCAACGGGGAGAAAGGCGATGTCGAACCCGCGTACATGGCTTCGACGGTTAAGGACCGGTACAAAGCCTTCTCTGGAGACACGTTTTACGTAGCAGAGTACGACACGACCTACCGTCAGCTTCGCTACAACAAGGGCTACGACTATCTAGGCGCAGAGGCAATCAGCTATACGTCGGGTTGGTACCGCTCCAACTATGGACACATAACCCAGTTCAAGTGTAACTACCGTGTGTACAACTAAAGCAACCGGCCGGGACGAGGGGTGACGCAAAAGCGTCGCCCCTCGTTTTTAACCATGTCAACTGAACCTAGTTCAGTTTGGTTGATTTCCGATCTCAGCCGAACACATTGAGCGGAAAGGCCGTTCCCGCAGTCAGTCGAACGTCCCCGGGGCCCTTCTCAGGCCCCGGGGACGGCATTTTCCCAGTTGAAGGAACGGTGGAGATGTGTTTCGATGGGTCAGATTCGTGTCGTTCCGAAAAGACCGTGAACCTTTTGTGGGACACGCGGCGCCGTGGTACCATAGCCGAGTTTGTTGTCTTGGTCGGAAACCAAGACGCCTTATGCGCTGATCGGTAACCAGCGCCTGACCAATAAGGAGTCCTACCATGAAGCAGGGTATCCATCCCCAGTATGTCGAGTGCACGGTGACGTGCTCCTGCGGCAACACCTTCAAGACGCACGCTACCGTGTCCGAGATGAAGGTCGAGCTTTGCAACGAGTGCCACCCGTTCTACACCGGCCAGCAGAAGTTCGTCGACACCGGTGGACGCGTCCAGCGCTTCGCCGACAAGTTCGGTGGCGCCGCTGCCGCCCAGCTCAAGAAGGCTGAGGAGGCCAAGGCTGCCAAGGCCGCCAAGGCTGCTGAGGCCGAGGCCGCTCGCAAGGCCGCCGCTGAGGCTAAGGCTGCCGAGAAGGCTAAGCGTGCCGCTAAGTTCGCCGAGGAGGCTGCCAAGCAGGCTGCCGAGGCTCCCGCAGAGGCTCCCGTCGAGGAGGCCGCTGCCGAGGCCGAGACCACCGAGGCTGCTGAGTAAATAGCTCGCCGAGGAATCGCTCGCATTCATGGCAAAAGGGCCGTGCATCCGTTTGGGTGCGCGGCCCTTTTCTTTTTATTGGTGCAGGCTAACCCGTTCCCATTGCACCAGATTGGTGCGAAGGGGACGGGTTGGTTTGCACCAAATGGCAGAGTGACGGCGTTTTCCCAGATAAAACCTGCCAAAATAAACCAGTCCCTTTTTGGCAGGTCGGTCGGGTCGTAGTTATTACGTGGCGGTCGAGGTCGACCGTATAGGCCGCGCCTTGTTTGGCTAAAGTACAATCATCTGTGTTTAACTCGTCCGCAGCTGCACGGCGTGGGCGATGGCCAAAAAGGAAAACCACATGGGATTCATGTCAAAGCTGCTGTCCTTTGGATCCGATAAGGACCTTAAGCGCTACTACAAGATCGTCGACCAGATCAACGGTCTTGAGCCCCAGTTTGAGAAGATGACCGAGGAGGAACTCCGCGCCCAGACCGATAAGTTCCGCGAGCGTTACGCCAACGGCGAGTCGCTCGACGACATGCTTCCCGAGGCCTTTGCCACCGTGCGTGAGGCTTCCAAGCGCATCACGGGCATGCGCCACTTTGACGTACAGCTCATCGGCGCCATGGCGCTTCATGAGGGTCATATTGCCGAGATGAAGACCGGCGAGGGCAAGACGCTCGTCTCCACCTTGGCCGGCTACCTCAACGCTATCGCCGGCAAGGGCGTGCATGTCGTTACCGTCAACGATTACCTGGCAAAGCGCGACTCCGAGTGGATGGGCCGCATCTACAAGTACCTGGGCATGACCGTCGGTCTGCTCCAGAACAACATGCCGCTCGAGCTCAAGCGTCCGGCCTACCAGGCAGACGTCACCTACGGCACCAACTCCGAGTTCGGTTTCGACTACCTGCGCGACAACATGGTCACCCGCCCCGAGCAGCGCGTGCAGCGCGGCCACCATTACGCCATCGTCGACGAGGTCGACTCCATCCTGATCGATGAGGCCAGAACGCCGCTGATCATCTCGGGCGCTGGCACCAAGTCCGCCAGTACCTACAAGGACTTCGCGCGTGCCGTGCGTGGCCTTGAGCGCGGTGAGGACGTGTCGCATGACATGCTCACTGCCACCGAGGATGTGGAGCCCACGGGCGACTACGTCATGGACGAGGCCAAGCACACCATTGCCGCCACCGAGCGCGGCCTTAAGAAAATCGAGCGCCGCCTGGGTATCGATGACATCTATGCCGATCTCTCCGGCCAGCTGGTCAACCACCTGCAGCAAGCGCTGAAGGCCCAGTACATGTTCCACCGCGATAAGCAGTACGTGGTCACCAACGGCGAGGTCAAGATCGTCGACGAGTTCACCGGCCGCATCATGGAGGGTCGTCGCTATTCTGAGGGCCTGCACCAGGCCATCGAGGCCAAAGAGGGCGTGCTCGTACGCGAGGAGAACCAGACCCTGGCCACCATCACCCTGCAGAACTACTTCCGTCTGTATGACAAGCTCTCCGGCATGACCGGCACGGCACTTACCGAGGATGCCGAGTTCCGCGAGATCTACAAGCTGCCCGTCGAGGTCATCCCCTCCAACAAGCCCGTGCAGCGCGTGGATCACGAGGACCTGGTGTACCGCACCATTCAGGCCAAGTACAACGCCGTCGCCGACGATGTCGAGCGTCGCCACGCCAAGGGCCAGCCGGTCCTGGTGGGCACCGTCTCCATCGAGAGCTCCGAGAAGCTGTCCGCCGCCCTTACCAAGCGCGGCATCGCACACGAGGTCCTCAACGCCAAGCACCACGAGCGCGAGGCCCACATCGTGGCCCAGGCCGGACGTTACGGCGCCGTGACCATCGCCACCAACATGGCCGGTCGTGGTACCGACATCTTGCTGGGCGGCAACCCCGACGAGCTGGTGCGCGAGCGCCTTGAGTACGAGGGCCTGACCATGGAGGACGTGACGCCCGAGCAGCTCGAGCAGTTTAACGCCGAGGCCAAGGAGACTTGCAAGGCCGAGCGCGAGCGCGTGCTTGCCGCCGGCGGCCTGACCGTTATCGGTACCGAGCGCCATGAGTCCCGCCGTATCGACAACCAGCTGCGCGGCCGTTCCGGCCGTCAGGGCGATCCGGGCGAGACCCAGTTCTACTTGTCGCTCGAGGACGACCTTATGCGCCTGTTCGGTGGCGACAAGATGGACCGCGTCTCCAAGATGATGGTCACGGCCGACATGGGCGACGACATGCCCATTCAGCACAAGATCATCTCCAAGGCCGTCGAGAGCGCCCAGCACAAGGTCGAGAGCATCAACTTCTCCATGCGTAAGAGCGTCCTTGAGTACGACGACGTCATGAACAAGCAGCGCCAGGTCATCTACGCCGAGCGCAATAAGATTCTGGACGGCAAGGACCTGACCGACCACATCACCGAGGTCATGCACGATACCGTGTACCGCTGCGTGCAGGAGTTCTGCACCAAGGACAGCCACGATGGCGAGCGCGACCTGGAGGGCCTGCGCAAGTGGGTTGTGGAGCTCACCGGCCACATCGATACGCCGAAGTTCCCCGACGAGGATTATGAGGCCCTGGCTGCCGATGTCCTGGCTTACGTAGAGAAGTGCTACAACATGAAGGCCGAGCGCTTGGGCGAGGACCTGATGCGCGAGCTCAACACCCAGGTCATGCTGCGCGTCATCGATACCCGCTGGATGAACTACCTGCAGGAGATGGACTACCTCAAGACCGGCATCGGCCTGCGCGGCTTTGGCCAGCGCGACCCGCTGGTTGAGTACAAGACCGAGGCCTACGGCGCGTTCCAGATACTCGTCGATACCATGTATGAGGATTACCTGCGCACGGTTCTGCGCATCGAGATCAAGGCTGCCCCGCGTGCCGTGGAGCACAAGGAGAAGCCCGCGCTCGAGGGTGCGCGCTTCTCCGGTCCTGCCGAGGTCGATGGTGACAACGGCGACTCGGTGCTGCGCAAGCAGGCGCAGGTGCAGGCCCGCACGGCTGTCCAGGGTGGTCCGGCTGCCGTCAACAACGGTGGCAAGGTGACCACCTATCGCAAGTCCGAGAGCGACGATCCGTACGTCAACGTGGGCCGCAACGATCCGTGCCCCTGCGGTAGCGGCAAGAAGTTTAAGTACTGCCACGGCAGGAATCGTTAATGGCTGAGGCTTTAGAGGTAACGCCCGCCGAGCTGGACGCGTTCGCGGACCGGCTCGGCGAGGTCGAGTCGTATCTCCATTTGGACGAAAAGCGCACGCGCGTGACCGAGCTCGAGGCTAAAAGCGTGGCCCCCGGCTTTTGGGATGACGCCGACGCCGCCCGTGCCACCATGGAGGAGATCGCTCGCACCAAGGAAGATATCGCTGCCGTGGACACCGCGCGCGGCGAGCTTTCCGATGCCCGCGCCGCGCTGGAGCTTGCCGAGGAGATGGGGGATGACCCCGACGCCGCCGCCCTTCGCGAGGAGGCTACAGCCACGGCTGAGCGCCTGGCCCGTGTCATCGATGAGCTTGAGCTTTCGAGCTGGTTTACCGGTGAGTTCGATCACGGCGATGCCATTGTGACCATCAAGCCCGGACAGGGTGGCCTGGAGGCCCAGGACTGGACCTTCATGCTCTTTAAGATGTACATGAAGTACTGCCAGCGTCGCGGCTGGAGGGTCACCATCAACGACTGTCCCGCAGCCGAGGTCATCGGCATCGACCGCGCGACCTTTACCGTCGAGGGCAAGGACGCATTTGGCATGCTGCGCGCCGAGGCCGGCGTCCACCGCTTGGTTCGCATTAGCCCCACCGACGACAAGAAGCGCCGCCAGACCACGTTTGCCGGCGTCGAGGTCATCCCCGTGCTACCCGATGATATCGACATCGAGATCAGTCCCGATGACATCCGCGTGGACGTGTACCACGCGAGCGGCCCGGGCGGTCAGGGCGTCAACACCACCGACTCCGCCGTGCGCGTGACGCATTTCCCCAGCGGCATTGTGGTTACCTGCCAAAACGAGCGCAGCCAGATTCAGAACAAGGCCGCGTGCATGCAGATCCTCAAGGCTCGCTTGTACGAGATTGAGCTCGAGAAGCGCGCCGAGGCGCTCGATGAGATTCGTGGACCCAAGACCACGATCGGTTTTGGCAACCAGATTCGCAGCTACGTGCTCTACCCGTATCAGATGGTTAAGGACCTGCGCACGGGCGTTGAGACCAGCAACGTCGAGGCAGTTCTTGACGATGGCGATCTGGATCCGTTTGTTATTGGCTACCATCGCTGGGCCACCGGCAACGCCGATGCAGAAGGCTCGGAGGTCTAAAACATCGGGCGGCTTCAAGCCGATGCTAAGCCCAACGGTTGGACGGGTTTGTATCCAGAATAAACCCTGCGCAGGGGTGGTTTTTGTTCGGCGAATCGTTAGAATCGAATACAAGAAGAAGTTCAAAGCGCATCCGTTTGGGTGCGCTTTTTTGAGGGAGGCAGCATGGCATATCGTCTGGACATCAAGCGCATTCTTTCGATGAACTTCTTTCACGACCTGCCCCAGATCATGTTGGGGTGCGCTCTGGCCGCTATTGCGACCGACCTGTTTTTGATTCCCAACGGCCTTGCTGCCGGTGGCGTTACGGGCCTTGCCACCATTATCCAGGCGGTCGGCGCGGCGCGAGGCGTGTCGCTTCCCGTTGGTATCCAGACGATCGTGATGAACGCCTTGCTGTTGCTGGTCGTTATGCGCGAGGGCGGCATGTTCTACGTGGTGCAGACCGCGACGGGCTTTGTGCTGCTGGGCTTCTTTACCGATCTGTTCGCCCCGTTTGTAGCACCTCTGGCGGATGCGGACCTGATGCTTCCCGCTATGTGGGGCGGCATTATTACGGGCATCGGTTACGGCATGGTGTTGCGCGCCGGCGCCAACACCGGCGGCTCGGACACGATTGGCCAAATCATCTCGCGTAATACATCACTGCCCGTGGGCTCGACCGTCATGGCGATCGATGTTGCCGTATGTGCGCTGTCGGCTCCGGTCTTTTCAATCGAAAACGCACTATATGCAGGCCTTTCGATGGTCATTAGCGGCTACGTGATCGATGCCGTGGTCGATGGTGGCAACAAACGCCGTATGGTCCTCATCATCTCGGACAAGTTCCCTGATATCGCTGCCGATATCATGTATGGCCTGGGTCGTGGCTGTACCAAGTTTAAGGCGACTGGCATGTATTCGGGTGCCGAGAAGCCGGTGATTATGGTCATCGTGAGCCGTCGAGAGCTCAATACCCTCAAGACGATCGTGCGCGAGCGCGATCCTCACGCCATTGTGACGGTCGCTGACGTTACGGAAGCCTTCGGCGAGGGATTCAAGGACATTAGCGCGTAGGGGCGACCGCGTTCCATCCAAAAGACGTTCACATTGATAAACCGTTTCATCAGCGGTTCTGCCTGCTAAATTGTTCAAATAATGATAAAAACTCTGGTAAAGCTATCAGTTTCCAGCATAATGAATGACGTACGTGCATTGCGGCTGTGTTGGGATTACCTTCGGTGCCGTGCGCATTTTGTCTAATGAGGATGAAAGGAAGGCACAATGAGCGACGAAGAGCTCAAAAAGGTTGCCAACGAGGTAAGGAAGGGCATCGTCACCGGCGTGCACGCTGCCAAGTCCGGCCATCCGGGCGGTTCGCTCGGCGCTGCCGATATCATGACCTATCTGTATTTTGAGGAAATGAACGTCGACCCGTCCGATCCCCGCAAGGCCGACCGCGATCGTTTTGTGCTCTCCAAGGGCCATTGCGCTCCGGGCCTGTACGCCGTGCTCGCCGAGCGTGGGTTCTTCCCCAAGGAGGATCTCGAGACGCTGCGCCATATCGGCAGCCACCTGCAAGGTCATCCCAACATGAACGACACCCCGGGCGTCGACATGTCCACCGGCTCGCTCGGCCAGGGCATCTCCGCCGCCGTGGGCATGGCGGTTGCCGCCAAGCACTGGGGCGATACTTACCGCACGTACGCCCTGCTGGGTGATGGCGAGAGCGAGGAGGGCCAGGTCTGGGAGGCAGCCATGTTTGCCGGCAACCAGCAGCTCGACAACCTCTGCGTGATCGTCGACCACAACGGCCTTCAGATTGACGGTCCCGTCGAGGAGGTCAACGACCCCATGCCGCTCGCCGACAAGTTCCGTGCCTTTAAGTTCCACGTGGTGGAGCTCGCCGACGGCAACGACTTCGACCAGATCCGCGCCGCCTTTGCCGAGGCTCGCGCTACCAAGGGCCAGCCGACCGCCATTATCGCCGAGACCATGAAGGGCAAGGGCGTTTCCTTTATGGAGAACCAGGTGGGTTGGCACGGTAAGGCCCCCAACGATGAACAGTTTGAGCAGGCCATGGCAGAGCTCACGGCCGCCGGAGAGGAGCTCTAGGATGGCAGACGTCAAGAAAATCGCCACGCGTGTAAGCTACGGCGAGGCCCTCGTCGAGCTCGCCAACGAGCACGATGACTTTGTGGTCCTCGACGCCGACCTGGCCGCCGCTACGCAGACCGGTAAGTTTAAGGCCGCCTGCCCCGATCGTTTCTTCGATGTGGGCATTGCCGAGAGCAACCTGATGGGCGTCGCCGCCGGTATCGCGACCACCGGCCGCGTTGCCTTCGCGAGCACCTTTGCCATGTTCGCAGCCGGCCGCGCTTTTGAGCAGGTCCGTAACTCCATCGGCTACCCGCACCTCAACGTTAAGATTGGTGCCACGCACGCCGGTATCTCGGTGGGCGAGGACGGCGCCACGCACCAGTGCTGCGAGGATATCGCCCTGATGCGCGTCATCCCCGGCATGACTGTGATCGTTCCTGCCGACGACGTCGAGGCCCGCGCCGTGACGCGCGCCGCCTACGAGTGCGACGGTCCGGTGTACATGCGCTTCGCTCGTTTGGCCTCGCCGGTTATCAACGACCCCAAGACCTACAAGTTCGAGTTGGGTAAGGGCATTGTCATGCGCGAGGGCGCCGATGTGACCATCATCGCCTGCGGCCTGATGGTCGGCGAGGCTCTCGAGGCCGCCGAGCAGCTCGCTGCCGAGGGCATCGACGCCGAGGTCATCAACATGCACACCATCAAGCCCATCGATGCCGACCTGATCGTCAAGAGCGCCACCAAGACCGGCCACGTCGTGACCGTCGAGGAGCACTCTGTGATCGGTGGCCTGGGCAGCGCCGTTGCCGACGTCCTGTGCGAGCAGTGCCCGACTCCGCTCAAGAAGATCGGCGTCAACGACACCTTCGGTGAGTCTGGCCCGGGTGCCGAGCTCTTGCACAAGTATGGCCTGGACGCCGCCAACATCGTGGCGACCACCAAGGAGTTCTTGGCATAAGGCAAGGCGGATCTCAAGGACTGCTTCGCCGGAACTATAAAACTGTTTCGCCAGTACTATGGAAACCCGGCAGGGGCGCTCTCTTGGAGAGCGCCCCTGTTTCAGTTGCGGTGAAATAAGGACTGTTTTGCCAGCTTTAAGGCTCAACAGTCCCTATTTCACCGCAACTCATGAAGACGCCCCTCAAGCACGGTCCCATCAGGGAAAAGGGCATATATCGACAAAGCGCAATTCAGACCCTTCCAACTTTGTATATGCAGCACTCCAAGATAAACGCGGCGACCCCTTAGTTACCGCAGGCCGGGCACAGGATTTGGAGAGTAACCCTGTGCCCGGCCGACGGGATCCCTAAGCACGCCATGCTTCTTATGTGCAGCAAAGTTAATGCTGCTAAAATATAAAGCGCTCATGTAGTTTAAACGCACGACGATAAGGAGCACCAGTGGGTAACCACTTCCGTACCTCCGGTGCGGGCGATGATGCCCCCAAGACGCAGGCAGGCGTCCAGGGCAGTCGTTTCGCCACTCCGGATTCAGAGGGCCAGCCTGTTGCTCAGGCCCCCGCTCAGCCGGCAGATCAGGCACAGCCGGCATCCGATCCCTTTGCCTACAATCCAACCAGCGATGTCGCGCTTTCCGGCACGGCGGGTTTTGAGCCCGTTCAGGCCGTGACCGCTCGCGTGGAGCAGCCTCAGGCTGGTGCCGCCACGCCGCAGCCTACCATGGTCGGCATTCCCGACCCCTTGGCCCCTGCGACGCCGGCTCCTCAGCCTGCGCAGTCCGGTCTCTTTGCCGCTATTCCTGATCCCACGCAGCCTGCTGCCCCGGTGGTCGAGAGCGATCAGGCCGCCGAGGTCGCAAGCCTCGATAACGCGCTCAACAACCCCGATTTTACGTCGGTGTTTGCGCCCATCGATCCGCAGGCCAGCCGCAAGAAGATGGCCAAGCAGGCCGGTGTCGAGCCCGTCATCCTTATGGAGCATGTCACCAAGATCTATCCGGCACAGCCCAACAAGCCTGCACTCGACGACATCAACATCGAGATCTATCCGGGCGAGTTCGTCTTCCTGGTCGGTCACTCCGGCTCGGGTAAGACCACGCTGCTGTCGACGCTCAACCGCGACGTCAAGCCGACGAGCGGCCGCATCCTGGTTGCTGGCCAGGACCTCATGAAGATCAAGAACCGCAAGGTTCCGTTCCTGCGCCGCCAGATTGGCGCCGTGTTCCAGGACTTTAAGCTTCTGCCGCAAAAGACCGCCTACGAAAACGTGGCGTTTGCCCTGCAGTGCATCGGCAAGCCCAAGGGCGTCATTCGCAGCCAGGTGCCCGAGGTACTGCGTCTGGTCGGCCTGGCCGATCAGATGGACTCGCTGCCCGACCAGCTTTCCGGTGGCGAGCAGCAGCGCGTTGCCGTCGCCCGCGCTATGGTCAACCGTCCGCCGCTGCTGATCTGCGACGAGCCGACGGGCAACCTCGACCCGGCGATCTCGCTGGGCATCATGAAGCTGCTCGAGCGTATTAACCGCACTGGCACCACCGTGATCGTCGCCACGCACGACCGCGAGATGGTCGATAGCATGCACCGTCGCGTGATCGCCCTCGAGGGCGGCCACGTTATCCGCGACCAGGAGAGGGGAGGTTACGGCAACTATGGCACCAACTAACGTGGGCTACTCCTTCAAAGAGGCAATCAGCCACTTTTTCCGTAACTGGACTACCTCGCTCGGCGCCGTCATCACGATCTTCCTTTCGCTGTTTATCATCGGCCTGTTCATCATGGGCTCCGCGATGCTGAACTCCGTGATCGGCACCGTCGAGGATCAGGTTGTCATCAACGCGTTCATTAGTGATGACGCCGATCAGGCCGATGTTCAGGCTTTTGAGGCCGAGCTTAAGACGTGGAATAACGTCAAGTCCGTGACCTATAAGGACAAGGACGACGCACTGGCCGAGTATACGAGCAAGATGTCGGGTAACGCCGACGCCACCATGAGCGCGCTCGACGGCCAGAACCCGCTGCCCGCCTCGTTTGCGATTGAGATGGACGATCCGTCTCAGGTCGAGAGCACGGCCAAGAAGCTCAAGAAGAATGCCGACTTCCAAAAGATCGCGGACGACGGCGACGTCAACGCGAGCGTGCTGTATGGCCAGGAGGAAGTAAGCCGCCTGTTCCAGGTGACCAACTACATCCGCATCGCCGCCGTGGTGCTCGTTGGCCTTCTGACCTTTATCGCATTCATCTTCATCAACAACACGATTCGCCTGTCCATCACGGCGCGTCGTCGTGAGATTGCGATTATGCGTCTGGTTGGCGCCAGCAACGGCTTCATTCGCGGCCCGTTTATCACCGAGGGCGTGCTGCAGGCCATTTTGGGCTCGCTGCTTTCCATCGGCGTTCTGGAGCTGCTGCGCAATCTGATGATTCCGCGTCTGCAGGAGAGCATCGGCTGGATGTCGTTTGCCCTGCCGATGCAGTACTACCTGGTGACCTATGCTGCGCTGATTCTGGTCGGCGTGATTATCGGTCTCTTTGGTTCTGCCATCGCCATGCGCCGCTACCTGCGCGTGTAGGCATGCCTGGAATTCATCCCTTCCAACGGGTCGTCTCTTATGGGGCGGCCCGTTTTTTGTCCCCTAGGGATCATTTGGGTAGACTCTTGGGATGTAAACGGCAATCGATAGTTAGGAGGCGCCATGGGGCGCAATAACAAGCATAAGCGTGGAGCTCGCAATAAGCGCGGGCCGGTGCGCAGCGAACGCCGTCCGAGCCTGACCGGGCGCGTGCAGCTCCATGAGCACAGCGCCTACGTTGTAACCGAAAACGGCGACTACAAGGTCATGGGCCGCGGTAAGCGTGAGATCATGGACGGCGATACCGTTGCCGTGAGCATTAAGAACAGCCCGCATGGCGAGCGGCGCGCCGTGATCGAAGGCGTGGTTGAGCGCGCAGCCATAAGCGTGGTGGGCACGTACCAGACCGCCGGTCCGCTCGGTGTGATCGAGCCGCTCGATTCGCGCCTGAAGGCCGACTTCTTCATTTTGCCCGAGGATACCTCGGCGGATCGTCTGGGTGTCCACCCGGGTGATGCTGTTGTCGCGCGCATTTTGACCTACCCGACGCGCCTGGAATCGGGCACCGTGACGATCGAGCGCCGCATTGGCGGAGATGATGCGCCCGATTTGGGCGTTCAATATGTGATGGCGCGCTACGGCTATACCGATAGCTATCCCGAGGCCGCGCTGGACGAGGCCGAGGGGCTTTCGCTCGATGTGTCCGCGGCGCTTAAGGACCCGCTCCGCCGCGATCTGCGCGACCGCTTTGTCATCACGATCGACCCGGTCGACGCGCGCGACTTTGACGATGCCATTTCGCTGGAGCGTACGCCCGAGGGTGGCTACAAGCTGGGTGTGCATATCGCCGACGTTTCACACTATGTGGCTTGGGACGGACATATCGATCTTGAGGCTCGCCATCGCACGACATCGGTGTATCTGGCCGATCGCGTGCTTCCCATGCTGCCCGAACGCCTGTCCTGTGACCTGTGCTCGCTTCGCCCTGACGAGGATCGTCTTGCGTTTACCGTCGATATCGAGCTCGATGCGCAGGGTCGCGTGCGGCATTACGATCCGTACCCCAGCGTGATTCGCTCGCGTGTGCGTATGGACTACGACGGCGCCGAGGCGCTGCTGGTGCGTGCCGGCGCGGTTGAGTATTCGGTGCTGGAGGGTGCGGCCGAGGATGTTACGGCTGCCGAGACCTCGCGCGAGGAAGCGCTTGAGCGCGGTCTTGCGTGCGAGGAGGCCGCCCGCGGCTACAACGTCGACCTCGGCGATTTCCTTGTCGCCGCCAACGAACTCGCCGAACTTCGCCGTCGTATTCGTCGCGCCCGCGGCTCAGTCGATTTTGACACGGCCGAGATTCGCGCTCTATTGGATGAGGACGGAGTGCCCGTGCAGATTGTGGCGCGTGAGCGTTCGTGTGCCACGTCGCTTATCGAGGAAGCCATGCTGCTCGCCAACGAGTGCGTTGCAGAGTGGCTGGCAGACCGTGATATCGAGGCCTGCTATCGCGTGCATGAGGATCCGAGCCCCGATAGCCTGCACGGTGCCGCCGTTGCGCTGGCGCAGCTAGGCATCATCGACGATCGCCGTGCTGCCGGTATTGCCCTGGGGAGCCCCGATGAGCTGCAGGCTGCAGTCGATGCTGCCGCCGGTACGGCCAACGCACCGCTCGTCAACACGCTGCTTCTGCGCAGCATGCAGCGCGCGCTGTACAAGCCGCGCAACGAGGGCCACTTTGCGCTCGCCGCGCCGTGCTACTGTCACTTTACGAGTCCCATCCGTCGCTACCCCGATCTGGTGGTGCACCGCGTGCTCAAACTGCAGTTGGCCTATGAGCGGCTCGGCGGCAAGGACGCCTTGGTCCGTACGCCGCGGCTGATCGGCAAGGGGCGCGAGTCGCTGCCGCGCATTCTGCCGCAGATCTGCCGCGCATGCAGCGATGCCGAGCGCGCGGCAGATGCCGCCAGCCATGCGACGCAAAAGATCAAGATTGCCCAGTACTATGAGGACCGTCTGGGCGAGCGCTATGCCGGAACCGTCTCGTGGGTTAGCAGCATGGGCCTCTTTGTGCGCTTGGACCTAACGCAGGTCGAAGGCTTGGTTTCGATCAAGAGCCTGGGCAACGAGTGGTTCGAGTTTGACGAGGACGCGCTTACGCTCACAGGTGCCGACACGGGGACTCGCTATGAACTGGGTCAGCGCGTGATTGTCGAGGTCTCGCGCGTCAATACCACGCGTGGGCACTTGGACTTTAAGCTTATCCATTAGCCAAATCCCGACTCATGGTGGGGGAGCGGAGGGCGGCCTTTCGGGACCGCCCTTCGCATTTGAATCGTGGCTACCTTGCCGTCTGCTCAGCCGCCCGCTTACCTGCTGTTTGAGAGGTAAAACCTACCAAAATAAACCTGTCCCTTTTTGGCAGGTTTACAAGAAAGCGGGGATGAGATGGCGACGGTGTACGGTTATGCGCGGGTGAGTTCGCGCGATCAGAACCTTAATCGGCAGCTGGATGCGCTGGGCGCCTATGGCGTGGGCTCGGCGAATATTTATGCCGACCATGCGAGCGGCAAGGACTTCGATCGACCGCGTTATCGCGAGCTGCTGCACGTCCTGGGAGACGGGGACGTACTGGTGGTGCTTTCTATCGACCGACTTGGCCGTAATTACTCCGAGATTCTTGAGGAATGGCGACGCATTACCAAGGAGCTCGGGGTTGCCATTGTGGTGTTGGACATGCCATTGCTTGACACGCGCGCCAGGGCCAGCGGCGCGCCGGATGTGACCAACACCCTGATTGCCGATATTGTGCTGCAACTGCTGAGCTACGTGGCACAGGTGGAGCGCGAGAATATCCATCGGCGCCAGGCGGAGGGAATTGCAGCGGCGCGGGCGCGAGGGGTCCGTTTCGGTCGACCTCGCAAGCCGTGCCCTCCTCAGTTTGAGCTGGTGCGCGATAGCTATGAGGCGGGCGATATTACCCGCAGCCAGGCGGCAAAGTGCCTGGGCATGTGCGTGGGGACGTTCGATCGCTGGATGCGCGAGACGGGGTAGGGGTTTGCGTCGCTTTGTCGCTTCCTGTTGCGATTCAAATTTTGATACGGTGACGATGCCATTTGGGGCTACACTCGCTGATATTCAAAAAAGGAGGTTGGCCCTTGGCGCGCGTAAAACAAATAATCGGATGGACCGCGATCGTTCTGTTCGCTGCAACGCTGGCGGGCATCTGGGTGCTGACGGAGCAAAATGCGGTGGAGACGTCGTTGCTGAGCGAGTCCACCGCGCGTGTGGTGGAGGGCCAGGCTACGGGCGTTCAGGCTGCTGATGCCACGGGTGAAGCCCAGACAGAGAACGGAATGACCGGGGGCGCCGATTCGGCTGCCTCGAATGTCCGGTCTGGCCGACTTGCTTCCATTCGCATGTGGGTGGGCACGAACGTCCGTCGCGTTGCCCATACCGTAGAGTTTTTCTTCGTCGGATTGTTCGCCTCGGTGGTCGTGGTCTGCTTTTCCAGGCGTCCGTGGAGCGTATGCTCCCGTTGCGTGCCCGTATTGCTCTTTTGCGCCGCCTGCTCCGTTGGCGATCAGGTACATAAGATCTTTGTTCCCGGCAGGCATTTCGACGTTATCGATTTAGGATTCGATGCTGCGGGCTATGTCACCGCCATGCTGTTGGTATTGCTGGCAGCGGCGTTGGTGCGCCATGTGACTCGGCCGATCGGCGCCCATGCGAGGCGCTAGCCGGTAACAAACCCGTTTCTGATAATGCGACCTCGTTGAATTATTTTGTGTCGCGCGTATTTCCGAGCGGTCGGATTTGAGGGGCGAGCGGTAGAACGCTCGCCCTTTGTGCGCCACGATGCGGCACAATGTACCGCAAAAGCTGTTTGTATCCGGTACGAATCGTTCGTTGGTCTTTAATTCTTCTCAACGGAGGTGTTTGAGATGGCAAACGGATTGCTTTTGCGGCTTCGCGAGCGTGAGCTCAGCGCGAGCCCGGCGGAACGCAATGTCATCGCATATGTAAGCGCTCATCCGCACGAGGTGGTCGGGCTGTCCGTCCGCGGTCTTGCCGATGTCACGTTCTCCTCGCCCTCGAGCATTTTGCGCTTTTGCAAGCGTTTGGGTTTTGCGGGCTACAAGGAGTTCCAGCGCGAACTGATTGCCGAGCTGGCACTCTTAGGTGACAAGAAAGACGTAGCCCTCGAGGACATCTCCATGGATGACAGCGTCGAACGTATCGTGGGGAAGGTGATGAAAAGCAACGTGCGCACGATCGAGGCGACGGCGCGAACGCTCGATTACACCGTCTTGGAGCGATGCGCGGCCCGTCTTAAGCGGGCACGCGCGGTCAATCTGTTCGGTATTGGTGCCTCTCGTTTGGTCGCGCACGATCTGGCGCAAAAGCTCATGCGTGTCGACAAAGAGTGCCATCTGTACGACGACTGGCATGATCAGCTCTTGTGTGCCAAGAACATGCATGAGGGCGATATGGCAATCGCCTTTAGCTACTCGGGCTTGACGCAAGAGGTGCTGGACTGCACCGCCGAGGCTCAACGTCACAACTGTCCCGTTGTGGCCGTTACCAAAGTAGATGGATCATCCAAGCTTGCCACCATGGCCGATGCCGTGCTCGGCGTTGCTGCGAGTGAACCCTTGATCCGCAGCGGTGCCATGGCTTCGCGTATGGCCCAGCTTATGGTTGTCGATGCCCTGTACGCTGCTTACGTTGCCAGCGACTACGAACGGGCGACGCATGTCATTAAGCAAAACTACATCGAGAAACAGGAAAGATGAGGTGAATGAAATGCTCGATTTAACAAAATTCACGACCGAACAGCGTAATCAAAGGTCAATGGACCTCGATACGATGACATCGCTGCAAATCGTCACGACGATGAACGATGAGGATCTTCGTGCCGTCCAGTCGGTCACGAAAGTGTTGCCCCAGGTTGCCACGGCAATCGACTGGGCTGCTGGGGCACTCGAGCGCGGCGGGCGCGTCTTTTACATGGGCGCAGGCACCAGCGGTCGTCTGGGCGTACTCGACGCTTCGGAGTGTCCGCCCACGTTTGGCGTGTCACCCGATCTGATTGTCGGGCTCATTGCCGGAGGCGAGACGGCGTTTATCAAGGCTGTCGAAGGTGCCGAAGACAGCGAGGAGCTTGGCGCGAACGACCTACGAGAGCGTGGACTCTCGGACAAGGATCTTGTCGTTGGCCTGGCGGCAAGCGGTCGTACTCCTTATGTGGTGGGCGGCCTTGTGTACGCCAAGGCAACTGGGTGCAAGACCATTGCAATTGCCTGCAACCAAGGGTCGAAGATCGGGGAGAGCGCAGATCTTGCCATTGAGCCCGTGCCCGGTCCCGAGGTGCTGACCGGCTCAACGAGGCTCAAGGCGGGAACGGTTCAAAAGCTCATTCTCAACATGATTTCGACCGGTGCCATGGTCAAGATCGGCAAGGTATACCAAAACCTGATGGTCGATGTGCAGCAGACGAACGAGAAGTTGGTGGTGCGCGGCCAGAACATCGTGATGGAGGCGACCGGCTGCACGCGCGAGCGCGCCGTTCAGGCGCTTGCAGATGCCGGCGGCCACGTAAAAACCGCTATTGTCTCGGTACTGCTGGACTGCGATGCCGAGCAGGCTACGGTAGCTCTTGAGCGGGCGCGAGGCCATGTCCGTGCTGCGGTGAGTGGCCATGAGAAGAGCAATGCCGACGCCCAATAGGTGCGCGGCGTGAGCTGATATGACATCCAGACGAGATACCCAATACAAGGAGGAGTTATGACGAACAAAGAGCTGGCTCAAAAGCTGCTGGACCTTTTGGGCGGTAAAGACAACGTGCTGGCAAACGCGGCGTGCATGACGCGCCTGCGCGTGACCGTCAAAGACGCGGGCAACGTCGACACGGAGGGCATTAAGGCACTCGACGGCGTGATGGGCCTGGTCGAGGACGACACGATGCAGATCGTGCTGGGTCCGGGCAAGGTGAATAAGGTGCTCGAGGAGTTCTCCAAGCTCACCGGCCTTGCGAAAGGCGTTGCTGACGAGAGCGTGGTTGACGCTGCGGCCACAAACAAGGCCGTGCAGAAGGCCAAGTACGAGTCCAAGCCGGTTCAGGCCTTCCTCAAGAAGATTTCCAATGTCTTTGTCGCCCTGCTTCCCGGCATCATTGCGGCTGGCCTCATCAACGGTATCTGCAACGTCATTAACGTCTCGACGGCAGGCGCGCTTGCAGGCGAGTGGTGGTACCAGGGCATTCGTTCCATGGGCTGGGCCCTGTTTGCCTATCTGCCCATCTTGGTGGGCTATAACGCGGCACGTGAGTTTGGTGGCTCCGCTGCGCTGGGCGGCATCGCCGGCATGATGTGTATCGCCAACAGTGCCATGCCCCTGCTTGCGCCTGGCGCTGCTGATCCTGCCGCTGCCATTCTGCTGCCGCTCACCAGTGCGCAGTACAACCCCGCAGCGGGCGGCATGATCGCGGCTCTCATCGCTGGCGCATTTTTTGCCTGGATGGAGCGTCAGATTCGCAAGATTATGCCCAACGCACTCGACACGTTCTTGTCCCCGCTGCTGGTGCTCATCATCGGCGCCTTTGCTCTGATGCTCGTCATCCAGCCGGTTGGCGCATGGCTGACGACTGCCATCTTTAGCGTTTTGACCTTTATCTTCGAGAAGCTGGGCGTCCTGGGCGGCTATATCCTGTCGGCAGGCTTCTTGCCGCTGGTGTCCGTCGGCCTGCATCAAGCGCTCACGCCGATCCACGCTATGCTCAACGATCCCGACGGCGCTACCAAGGGTATCAATTACCTGCTTCCCATCCTTATGATGGCTGGCGGCGGCCAGGTCGGTGCCGGTTTGGCGCTGTACTTTAAGACCAAGAACGCCAAGCTCAAGAAGTACGTCGCAGAGTCCATTCCCGTTGGAATCCTGGGTGTGGGCGAGCCTCTGATGTATGCTGTTACGCTGCCGCTCGTTCGTCCGTTTGTGACGGCCTGCCTGGGTGCCGGATTTGGCGGCGCGCTCGCGGCGCTGCTTCACATCGGCACGGTTTCTCAGGGCGTTTCCGGTCTGTTTGGCCTGCTGATCGTTGTTCCTGGCCAGCAGCTCGGCTACGTTGCCGCTATGCTGCTTGCCTATGCCGCCGGCTTTGTCCTGACGTGGTTCTTTGGCGTCGACGAGCAGAAGATCAACGAGTTCTTTGGCGAGTAGTTTGATATCGCGAGCCGTGTTGCTCGGGGCTCGCGGCGCGCGGCAGATTTCTTGATGCTATGGTTGTGCCGGCGGGGCTAACTGCTCCGCCGGCCTTTTTTAAAGGAGCGTTGAAGCGTGAAAACGGGTATTTCGATTTATCTTTCCAGCCCTCTGCAGGATATTGAGCGGACGATTGAGCGTGGTGCCGAGGCGGGTGCGCGCTATGCGTTTACCTCACTGCATATTCCCGAGGATGGGGGAGCGGCGTATGCAGATAAAGTCCGTCATGTGCTGTCGCTGCTTTCCGCCCGCGGCATTGCGCTCATTGCCGATGTGGGGCCTCGCACGTGCGATTTGCTCGGGCTTGAGCGCATTGAGGACCTGCGCGATCTGGGGTTGGAATACCTTCGTTTGGACTATGGCTTTAGCGCCCAGCGGGTCGCGGAGCTGTCCGGTGTATTTCGCATTGTGGTCAATGCATCGACAGTGAGTTCTGATGAAATCGCATCGTGGCGTGAAGCCGGTGCCGATGTGACTCGTTTTGCCGCCTGCCACAATTTTTACCCCAAGCCTTATACCGGTTTAGCTCTGGAGGACATTGCTCGGGTGAATCTTCGTCTTGCGGCGCTTGGATTCGAAATCATGGCTTTTGTGCCGGGTGATGCTAACGTTCGCGGGCCGGTATTCGAGGGGCTGCCGACGGTCGAGGCACAGCGCGGTCGCGCGTCAAAGGTCGCCCTCAATATGCTTGAGCTTGCACATGGCGCCGATTGCGACATTGTGTTGGTCGGCGACCCCGATCTTTCCGATGCGGGCTGGGCGCAGTTTGCTCAAGTTTCCGCCGGATACGTGGACCTGCAATGCGAGCTTGAGCCCGGTTATGCCTATGTGCGCGGGCAGATTCATCACGACCGGCCCGACTCGAGTGTCCTCATCTTTAGGTCTCAGGAGTCACGTACGACGCTTAAGCCGGATTCCGTGCCGACGGATGCCGGAGCCGGCCTGCCGCGAAAGGCGGGGTCGATCGCTGTGAGCAATAGCGGATATGGGCGCTACGAAGGCGAGCTTGAGATTGCGCGGGTCGATCTTCCCGGTGACGAGCGCATGAACGTTGCGGGCCATATCACGCCCGAGGCAATGGAGCTGCTGCCGTTCATCAAACGCGGATTCGGGGTACGGTTCGTTTAGCGTGTGACCCGTGGGCTACAATTGGCCCATCATACGAAGGCGCCTCGTGTGGCGTGTGCCTGCGTTGGCCGATCTATATTCGGAGGATTCCCATGACCGTACTGTTTGTTGAATATCCCAAGTGCTCGACCTGTAAGAAGGCCAAGGCATGGCTGGATGAACATGGGGTTGAGTATATCGACCGCGATATCGTTTTGGACAATCCTACGGCTGATGAGCTTGCGACCTGGATTGCTCATTCGGGGCTGCCGGTGCGGCGCTTCTTTAATTCGTCGGGCATGAAATATCGAGAGCTGGGCCTGAAGGCGCGTCTGGATGCGGGCATGACGGATCGGGAGTGCTATGAGCTGCTGGCGACCGACGGCATGCTGGTCAAGCGTCCGCTGCTGGTGGGCGACGACTTTGCGATTCCCGGCTTTAGGGAATCGGCTTGGGCCGAGGCGTTGCTGTAGCGGCTGCGGAAAGTGCGACCCGGAATTCGCTTCCAGAATGGGATGCACTTTCCCAAAGTGGCCGGTTGCGGAAAGCACGTCCCATTCTGAGCTTCGATTGCGGGACACGGTTTCCGGTTGAGGGCTCGACGGGAAAGTAGGGGCCAGTTTGAGCTTGAAATCTGGGACGCACTTTCCGCCGGCGGGCCTGCCCCAGTCAGTCCGCCAGCTGTGCCCATTCGTGCGGATCGTAGACCTTTACGTGTTTGTTGGGCTTGCCGCTCCAGTACTCCTCGTCCATAAAGGGCAGATATGCCTGAACGCCGGGGCAGATAAAGGGAATCCGCTGCTGTTGCAGTCGCTCGCGCTGGCGCTGCTCCAGGTGCGCCTCGGATATGACGGTCGGCATACCGGACAACTCGACGAGGCTTGCCTGGATTCGCTTAAGGTCGGGGAGTCCCGCGTGCCATGACATCCGCATGATCAAAAAGGATGCACGGCGGTATTTTGCCTGCACCACAGTAATGGCGGGGCGTAACGTGGGGTGAATTTTGTCCCGTTCGGGCCAAAGGTCGGCAGTGATCTCGAGGCCCAGGGTCTCCCATAGGTAATCAAGCTCTTCGTCCATGGTGCCTCGATATCTACGCGATCATTGATACTTCGATTGTGTTGCCTGGTGCTATCGTTTTCACGGTAGAATCTGCCAACGGTTGACGGCTACCGCTCACGGCGTTTTGCCCTTCGTGTACAGCGGTTGGCTTCACAGGTCCTTCACGGGTTGGACTAAATTAGGCCAATTTGACTGAATTTCAAAAAAGTCAAAATTGGGGCTTGCGTCACGGCGAGACTTCCCGTATATTTCTTTCTTGCGCAAAGGCACAGCCGAGCGCAGCGATGCAGTCATTGGGATGTCGTCTAATGGCAGGACAGCGGATTCTGGTTCCGTCAATGGGGGTTCGACTCCCTCCATCCCAGCCATTGCATTTGCTACATATGGCCCGTTCGTCTAGCGGTTTAGGACGCCGCCCTCTCAAGGCGGAGATCACCAGTTCGAATCTGGTACGGGCTACCA